>RFGQ01000185.1 GCA_003695865.1 Gemmatimonadota bacterium
CCCCGTGCCGGTCGTGCTGGCACTGGCCGACTCGTTGGCGCTCGACCTCTCACCCGCTGCGCGCGATTCGATCGAGTCGATCGGCCAGGGCCTCGATGAGCGGCTCGAGCCTCTGCGCCAGGAACTCGGCGAGCGTCTGCGGGGCGTCGAGGGTCGTCAGGCCATCGCCGCGCTCCGCGACGCCCAGCCGCTCGTTCAGGAGGGACGGGGCGAGATCCGCGCGGCGCTGGAGGCGGTGCGGGCCGTGATGGGGGACGAGGCCTGGGGGCGGCTTCCCGAGAGGCTGCGCAACCTCTTCGCCGGCGCGGCGGGAGGCCGGCGCCGGGGCGGCTGAGGGTGCTGCTTCATTCGCCGCCCGCGCGGTCCACGATCAGCGCCACGTCGGCGTAGCGCACCTCGTGGTCGGGCTCGAGGTAGACGCGGCGGGCCGGGCCCTCGCGGCCGTCCAGGACGACGCGCACCTCGACCCAGCGCCGTAGCGGAATGCCACAGAGGGCGTAGAACCCCGACTCGCGGATGGGCCTCTGGATTCCGGCGCGGCCGCCGGAGCCCCGGTTCATGCGCAGGATGTCCCACATCCCCTGCACGACCGCCTCGGAGAGTGGGCGCCCCGTGTCGGCGTCGCGAGCGTAGCCCAGAATGATTCCGGTGCCGGAGGGAAAGGCCTGATCCCGGCAGGCCTCGACCAGCACCTGGGCCCGCCCCGGCAGGCGCAGCCGGAGCGTGTCGGCCTGGCCCTCTTCCAGGCGGACGCGGACGGGCGCCGGCTCGAAGCCCAGCGAGTCGAGCGACGGCACGCGTACGTTCACCTCGAACAGTCCGTCGGGCAGGCCGGCGAACTGGAAGCTGCCGTCGGGCCCGGTCACGGCGGCCGCCCCGGTGTCGTCGTCGAGCCAGACCCTGGCACCCGCGATGGGCCGGGCCGACAGGGAGTCGAGCACGACGCCCGTGAGCGACGCGGCGAGCCCGTCCAGGACGAGGCGGCCCTGCCGGTCGCGCACGCGCACCACGGTGCCGCCCGCTTCGGCCAGCTCGGCCAGGTCCCACACCGCCAGGATTCCACGCTGGCGCTCGAGCACGGGCATGCGGATGGCCCAGTCGCGCACGATCCACGTGCCGCCCGGCATACGCTCGAAGTCCACGTGCCCGCCCGCGCGGCCGCGCACCGCCCGGTCTCCGCCGGGCGTCGGCAGGTTGCGGTAGCGGAACTCGAGGCGGTCGAGGCGCGCGGTCGCCTCCTCGAGCCAGAAGACACCTTCGATGTCGGCGCGCGAAGCGTCCCGCTCCACCGGCTCGAATTCCAGCCCCAGGTACCCCGCGCGCTCACCCTCGCCGCGCCGCAGGCGCAGGCAGTGGGTGTCGAGGAACGCGTCCGACAACAGCACCTCGGCGTCGGGGGCGTAGTAGGCGAGCTCCTCGCCTTCGCGACGGACGTATCCGTCGCGGACCAGCGTGTCGGCCGGCAGCGCGACGAAGGGCTGCGCCACCCAACGTCGGTCCACGCTGCGATCCTCGTCGAGGATGCGGCGGCCGCGCGGGTCCAGGCGCCGCTGGTAGGTGCGCACGACGAACTGATAGATCGCCTGGGCGCTCGTGTAGCGCGCCACCTCGAGGGCCTTGCGAGCCTCGTCCCAGGCACGCGCGGTGGCCTCGCCTTCGCCCGGGCGCACCTCGCAGCGCCGGCCCGCCTCGACCGTAAGTCCGCGCAGCGCGATGGCCTCGACCGGCACCTCGAGGCGGTGGGGGACCACGCCGCGGTCGGGCACGACGATGGGCCCCGACACCGTGCTGGCGTGCCCGATCCGCTCGGCGCGCAGGTGGTAGGTGCCTCCGCCGGGCAGGGCCACCGTGTAGCGGCCGGATTCGTCGGTGAGGCGCCAGGCGACGCGCCGGCCCTCGCCGTCGAACACGACGACGGCCGCGCCCTCGACAGGCGCGCCCGTACCCTCGGTCACGATCTGGCCGCGGATACCCTGCGCTCGCGCGGAAGGCGCCCAGGCCATCGCCGGAGCCAGGCCCAGCGTGAGGACGGCGAAAACGACGACGGGTCTCGGAGGCGCTGGGGTCACCGGGCTCCTCACGGCTCAACGGCGGGATGGGGGTGTAGAGACCTACGGCTCGGGGATTCCGCCCTTTCTTGAGGCAAGTCCCCACCCCCCATACTTTTATGCCGCTCCGGCCGAGGGGGCCAGGGCGATCTCCACCCGCACCGTCGAACGGGAGCCGCATGACGCCGTCGTCCCCGGCCCTGAGGCAGGCCACCCGCGCCGGGCTCGTGCTCGTGGCGCTGCTCGCCGTCGCGGGCCCGCTGTGTGCGCAGCGAGGCTTCGAGCCCGCCGACTACTACCGCATCCGCACGGCCTCACAGGTGGCCGTGTCGCCCCTCGGCGACCTGGTCGCGTTCACGGTGACCCGGGTGCTCGAGGACGAGAACCGGCGCCGCCGCGAGATCTGGATGCAGCCCCTGCAGAACGGGCGCCCCGCCGGCGAGCCCTATCGGTTCACGGATCCCACCGAAGACTCGCACTCGCCGGTCTGGTCGCCCGACGGCGCGCTGCTCGCGTTCACTTCGCGGCGCGGAGACGACCCGAACACGACCTGGTTCGTGCGCATCACCGGGCCGGGCGGCGAGGCGTTCCACATCGACGGGGTCGAGGGCTCTCCGGTGTGGTCCGAGGACGGCGCGTTCATCGCGTATACGAAGGTGGTCGGCCGCGACGAGGGTGAGCGCGCCGGCTGGATCGCGCCCGACGCGCTCTCCCACACCCTCGATCCGGAGCGATTCGATGGGCGGGTGATCACGTCGATGCGCTACAAGCGTGACGGCACGCGAGAGCTGCTCCCGCATCCTTCGGTTCGGGGTCGCCGGCAGCTCTTCGTGGTCGCGGCGAGCGGAGGCGGTGCCCGGCAGCTCACCGACCTGCCCTTCGACGTGGGCGACCCGGTGTGGTCCCCCGACGGGCGCCTCGTCTACTTCACCGGGGACGAGCGGCAGTTCGACGAGGACAACGACGAGCTCAGGGGCGACATCTGGGTGGTGCGGGTGACCGACGGAGCCGTCCAGCGGATCACCCCCGATCCCGGATCGGAGCGCGCCCCGGCTCTCTCGCCCGACGGGTCGCGCCTTGCGTTCCGTGCGGTGGCGGAGCGCGGCGGCCCCGAAGACCTCTTCGTCGTCGATCTGGGCACGGACGGGCGCTTCCGGGGCGAGCCCGTGAACCTGACGGCCGATTGGGACCTCGATCCGGGTGACCCCCGCTGGAGCGCCGACGGGTCGGGCGTCCTGTTCGTGGCCCGCATCGGTGGGAACCGCCACCTGTTCCGCGTGAATGCTCGCGGGGGACCGGTCATCCAGGTGACGCGGGGCGAGCGACAGCTCACCGGCGTCTCGTTCTCGCAGCGCGGGCACGTGATGGCGTACGTCGCCACCGACGCGGTCACTCCCACCGAGGTCTACGTGGCCCGCGGCGACGGGGGCAACGAGGTGCGCGCCTCGCACTTGAACGACGACTGGCTCGACGACATCCGGCTCGAGCGGCCCGAGCGTCTCACGTGGACGGTCGGTGACTCGGTGACGATCGAGGGGTGGGTGATCCCGCCGGTGGGGGCGCGGGAAGGGGAGCGGTATCCCCTCATCCTCAAGATCCACGGGGGGCCGCACTCGGCCTACGGCAACACCTTCTTCCCGACCTTCCACGTGCTCTCGGCCGCCGGCTTCTACGTGCTGTACAGCAACCCCCGGGGCTCGGACGGCTACGGTCACGACTTCGAGTACGCGACCCGCGGTCGGTGGGGGATCCTCGACTCGGAGGACTTCCTGCGCGGGATCGACGCGGCGCTGGCTCGCTTTCCCGGAGCCGATCCCGAGCGGCTGGGGGTGTCGGGTGGGAGCTACGGTGGCTTCATGACGAACTGGCTGACCGCGACCACCGACCGCTTCAAGGCTGCCGTCACGTCGCGCTCGATCGTGAACTGGGAGAGCTGGTGGGGCTCGTCCGACGCTCAGCGGCTCACCGAGTTCGAGTTCTACGGTCCGCCCTGGGAGCGACGCGACCTCTACCGGCGGCTGTCACCGATCTCATACGTCGAGAACGTCACGGCGCCCACGCTGATCATCCATTCCGAGAACGACTACCGCACGCCGATCGGCGACGGTGAGCAGTGGTTCATGGCGCTCAAGAAGCGCGGCGTGCCGGTGGAGATGGTGCGCTATCCGCGCTCGTCGCACGGACTGTCACGCACGGGCGAGCCGTGGCTGCTCGTCGACCGCCTGGAGCGCATCCGCTCGTGGTTCGTGCACTGGCTGATCGACGTACCGGCCGCGGCCACGGCCGCCGCGGCGCGCCCCGCCGAGGCGACGGGCGGCCGTTGACCCGCTCCGGCCGCGGCGGCGCGAGTCCGGACGAAGGCAGCCCGTCGCGGGCTCAGCCGCCCGGGCGCCTCGCGCCGCCCGAAGGCCGCGTGGATCCACTCCGATCCCCCGATCCCGCCTGGTCGCGCGGGCGCAGCCGCGACGGCTCGGACCCGGGTGGAACCGGGCGGCCCTTGACCCGGTCGGGTACGCCGCCGCCCGGGCGGCGGTGGATGCGGTCTACCGGCACACCGTCGCGCATCGCGCGCAGCATGCGGCGCGCAGCGTCGGGGGGCAGGACGCCGTCGCGCACCATGCGTCGCAGTGCCGCGGGCACGTCGAGCAGTCCCTCTTCGGTGCGGGTACGCTGAAGCGCCTCACGCAGCACCTCGACGGCGCGATCGGCCGGCACGCCGGCCTCCACCAGATCGCCCATCACCACCAGCGCCATGGGCGTACGCTCACCGGCGCGTTCCCCGACGGCGCGGACCGCGTCGGGCGCCACCCCGCGGCGTAGCGCGTCGGCGCCGGCGACGATCCACGAGGTCTGGGGCGTGCCGCCCATCAGTTCCCGGGCACGGGCCAGGCGACCCGCGTAGTCTCGAAGCGCGCCCACCACCCTGGGTGGGGGAATGCGCTTGGCGGCGCCCTCGAGCGCCTTGTCGTAGAGGGGTTCGGCCGGAAGGCCCTGCCGCGCGGCCTCGGCGATGACCTGCTCGATCTGCTCGACGGCCGCCTCGGGGTAGGCCCGGCGGAGCCGTTCGGCGCGCGTCGGACCCTCGGTGGGTTCCTGCGCCGCGGCCGCTGCGGCCGGCCCGATCACCAGCGCGGTGAGCAGCGCGAGCGCCGGCCCTCGCAGGGCGCCGCCGTGACGCCTTGCCGGCCGCCGGGCCGCGGCCCGGCCGATCGCAGATCCGTGCGTACGTCGATTCATCGTTCGATCCTCTGGGTCCTTCAGGGTACGACCAGCGTTGCGTTCGTCTGCCCCCATTCGTCTTCCACGGCCCCGGGCGTGCCCGGGGGCACGTACCAGGCGCCGTCCACCATGAACCCGAAGTGGTGGGTCCCCGCAGGTATGACGAGTTCGAGCACCCAGGCGTCACCGTCGCGGCGCATGGGGCGCTCCTCCCACCCGGTGAAGTCACCGAGCAGCGCCACCGTCCCGGCCGCGCGCTCCAGACGGAAGCGCGCCACCACGGTGCCGTCCCGCTCCTCGAGCCGCACCAGCGGCATGGCGACCGGTTCCGAAAACACCACGAGCTGCCGGGCCAGCGCGAACCCTCCCTGTCCGCCGGCCTGCGCCCGCACGAGCGGGTCGGGCTCGGAGCGTCCGCCCGTGAGGCGTGCGATCCAGCGGCCACCGAATGGCACGCTCAGGGTGAGCGTGCCCGTCGTTTCGTTGCCCGTCGGCG
Organism: Gemmatimonadota bacterium; assembly: GCA_003695865.1. Taxonomy (GTDB): domain Bacteria; phylum Gemmatimonadota; class Gemmatimonadetes; order Longimicrobiales; family Gaopeijiaceae; genus J028. Next base: position 5,764 of record RFGQ01000185.1, read on the forward strand.
TGTCCCAGAGCGCGGCCGACGCCCGCACGGTCGTGCCGGCCAACAGCGCCGTGAGTTCGGCCCGCACGCGGCGGTACGTGCCTCCTTCGGAGTCGAAGGCGCCCGCGTCCAGCTTGACGGAGGCGCGCGTACCGGTCCACTGGAGTTCGGGGCCGCCGCCGCCGTGCCACAGGTCGGCCTCGAAGTCGCGGGTACGCTCGCCGCGCCGCAGGGTGAGGGTCGAGCGGCCGCTGCCCCCCTCGGCGTAGCCCCCCACGCGCCAGGCGCCGGCTCGCAGCCGTAGGCGCAGCGCGCCCTCGCCCGCCAGGGTCTCGTAGACGAAGGGTTCGCCCACGCGGAAGCCGTACCCGGTCGCGTCGACCTGTGCCTCGAGCGGGCCCCCGAGCCCGGTCACGCCGCGCAGGCCTACGAGCCCGCTCACCCAGTCGCCCGCGGTGGCGTCGGACGTGAAACCGGCGAACGCGCCGGCGTAGACGCCGCTGCCTCCGTCGCTCCAGCGGTCCACCTGGAGGCCCGCCGTGAGGTAGCTGGAGGCCTGCGCGTCGCTGCCCGCGGGCGGGAAGGAGCGGGTGGCGCCCACCTCGATGCGCAGATCCCCGGACTGTGGCGACGCTGCGCAGGGGCTCACCGCTGCCACCGGGGAGAGCAGCGCGAAGGCCAGAGCGAGGGGGCGCGCACGGGTCATGGTGTCGTCAGATGCTCGAAGGCGGAGCCACGGCGAGGACCGCGTTGCGGTTTCCGAATCCGTCGTCCTCGTAGCGGTCGGCTTTGGGGTCGGTCACCCAACGTTCGCCGTCGATGACGAACATGTACTTGTGCACGCCCGGACGGAGCGGGACGCGGCCGGTCCACACGCCGTCGCCGTCCACGTCTTCCAGAACGACGTCGTCCCCCCAGTCGTTGAAGTCGCCCGAAACCGCGACGCTCCGCGCACCGGGCGCCTCGAGCGTGAACTCCACCAGGATCTCCGTCGCCCCGGCGGGCGCCGCGACCGTCGCGACCTGGCCCTCGGGGCCGGCCGGAGGCGTACGCACCACGAACACGACCGCGGCCAGCGCGGCGGCGGCGAGCAGTCCGGTGAGCGGAGACACCTGGATCGGACGCGGGCGCAGGAGCCACGAGAGCAGGCCCTCGCGGCGCGGCCGGGCCGCTTCGCGGGCGATCTCGGCCATCACCGCCGTTTCCATCCAGGGGGGTGCGCCGCCCGGGTCGTCGTCGCGCAGGTCGCGCGCCAGCGCATCCCAGGCATCGGCCTCGGCGCGCAGTTCGGGCGGCAGATCGTCGCGCGTCTCCTCACCGTCGAGGTACGCGTTCAGTCGGGCGTTCATCGGTACACCTTCAACAGGTTCTGGAGCTCCTCGCGCGCACGCATCACGCGCATCTTGAGCGCCGACTTCGACGCTCCGAGCAGCTCGGTCATCTCTTCGTACGAGCGGCCCTCCACGTGCTTGAGCACGAAGGCCTCCCGCTGCTCCGGGCTCAGCCGGGCCAGCGCCTCGCGCACCGTGCGGCGGACCTCGGCCCGCTCCAGGTCGTCGTCGGGACTCGCGGCGTCGATCACGTCGGCGCCGGTCGCCTCGACCGAAACATCCTGCCTGCGCGGACTCTTGAGGAAGTCCTTGCACAGGTTCGCGACGATGCGGAACAGCCAGCCGCCGACCTTCTCGGGATCGCGGCAGCGGTCCAGCTTGCGGAACCCGTTCACCAGGGCCCGCTGCGTCAGGTCGGCCGCGTCGTCGGCCCGGCCGACCATCCGGTAGGCGTGCCGGTAGAGCACGTCCTGGTAGCGGCGCACGAGCAGGCGATACTGCTCGGAGTCGCCGGCCAGGACCGCCCGTACGACGGCGCCATCGCTTGGTTCGCCGTGGGTGTGCATCACTCCCAACGTACGGACGTCCCGTTGAGAAGACGAGCGTTCCGTGCTTCGGGTCACACTCCGGGTCGGGGAGGAACGCGAACGCCCCCGTCCGGGAGAGGGAGGTTCCCGGAACGGAGGAAACGGCGAACGGCCGGAGGGGGCGGACGGCCCCCTCCGGCCCGGCCGGATGGTCCGGCGATCGCTCGGCTCAGCCGGCGACGACACCGGCCGACACCGCCGCCTGCCAGACCAGACCGACGCCCTTGAAGTCGCCGTCGTCGATCTTGCGCAGGCCCAGCTCGAAGGCGTGGATCGCGCGGTTGAGGACGGCTCGCAGGAACTCGTCGGGGTTGGCCTCGAGCGCGGCCTTGGCCGCCTCGATGTTCGCCTCGGCGACCTCGATGATGGTCCGCACCTCGGCCTCGTCCACATCGCGGGCGAGGACGGCGCGCAGCGCGGTGACCACCGCCCGGTTGCCCAGCATCACCGCCTGGCGGAAGTGCCCGACGTCGAGCGCCTCCTGGGCCTTCTCGGTCAGTCGCTGGGCCGCCTCGAGCATGTGCTCCTGCTGCTCGGTGAGGTCCTGGCCCTCGAGCAGGCGCTCGGCGATGCTCACCGCCTGTAGGGCCCGCGCAACCGCGAAGCGGGCGCCGTCTTCGCCGTGCCCGTCCCGGTCGGGGCGCCGCGTGTGATCGCGCTCGCGGTCACGGCTGCGGTCGCGCCGGCCGTCGCGGGCCCGGTCGCGCGAGCCGTCGCCCGCCCGGTCGCGGCTGCGGTCGGTGCGCTGGCCGGCGAGCACGGAGCGCTCGGCGGCGCCCACGGCATCGCCGCGCGCGAGGTCGGCCTCGGCGTCCGCGATGAGGTCGTCCAGCGCCGCCTGCAGGCCGGCCGGATCGTCGAAGTCGTCCGTGTCGCCCGCGGCGAGCTGGTCTCGCACCAGCTTGACGCGCTCGACCATCTCGACCACGGCGCCGTCCCCTCGCCCGATCAACACCGCGGTGCCCAGCGCGCTGCGGGCCTGGGTGGCCAGGCTGAGCACCTGCGGGTAGTCGCCGCTCGTGTAGGCGATCTGGGCGTCGGCGAACAGGCCCTGGGCCCGCTGGATCTCCACGTAGGCCTCGGCGGCCGACGCGCTCAGGCCGACCGTGGCCTCGACGTCCTGGATGGCCGCCTCGACCAGGTCGGGATCGATGGCCAGTTCGAGTTCGGCCTCGTCGACCGTCTCCACGGGGGGAAGCGTGTCGTCGAAGCCCGGATCGACCGGCGTGTCGGCACAGCCGGCCAGGTAGAAGGCGCCCCACAGCAGGAAAATGAGCATCAGGAAGCCTGAAGCGCCGCTGGAGCTGCTCGGTGCACGGTACATGGTGTGTCTCCCTCGTCTGGTGCGTTGGTTCCTCCCTCGAGGCACAACAGAGACGAGCGACCCGCGGCGGGGGTCACACCCCGATGCGGCTTTCGCCCGGCGGAGCGCCGGGCCACCTTTCCGGGCGGATGTTCGTGCCCTCGGCGGGGCCGCCCGCCGGGGGGGCGTCGCACACCACTTTCCCACGATCGGCAGGTCCCGAGTGAGCGACTTCGATCACGCCCGGCGGCGGGCCCAGGTGCTCGAGGCTCTCGGCAACCGGGTCCTCGTGCTGCCGGCCGCTCCCCAGCTCCACCGCTCGCGCGACACCGAGGTGCCCTACACGC
>RFGQ01000186.1 GCA_003695865.1 Gemmatimonadota bacterium
GCCGGGCGGTGGTCTGGCTCGCCTCCGATGCCTGCAGCTTCACCACGGGCCACACGCTCGGGGTCGACGGCGGCTACACGCAGGACGACGTCGTACAGGCCGCTCGCATCCTCACCGGCTGGACGTTCCGCCCCTACCGGCCGGGCCGCGGCATGGACCGGGCGCGCGCACGGCTCGAGGACGGCAGCCTGCGGCTGCCCGACGTCGACACGCGCGGCGCGTTCGTCTACCAGTTCCGGCCCGAAGCGCACGACGCGGGCGAGAAGGTCGTGCTCGGCCATCGCTTCGAGGCCGGCCGGGGCGAGGACGAGGGGATCGAGCTGATCCGCATGCTGGCCCGTCACCCGTCCACCGCTCACCACATCGCCCGCCAGCTCGCGCTGCGTTTCGTCTCGGACGATCCGCCCGAGCGGCTCGTGAACGACCTGGCGCAGGTGTTCCTCGACACCGAAGGCGACCTGCGCGAGGTCACGCGCGCGCTGTTCACGCACCCCGACTTCTACCGGTCGGACGTCGCGGGCGCGCGCGTGAAGTCGCCCTTCACGCTCGTGGCGGGCACGCTGCGCCTCACGCACGCGCGCCTGGCCAATCCCAGGCCCGTGATCGAGCTGCTGCGTTCGCTGGGCGAGGCTCCCTACCTGGCGGAGCCGCCCACCGGCTACGAAGAGACGAGCGCGGGCTGGGCGGCGTCGGGGGCCATGCTGAACCGCATGAACTTCGCCGTGGCCTTCGTGTCGGGCGAGATGCGCGGTGTGGCGCCCAACGGCGAGTGGGTGTTCCGCCAGGCGCGCACGCTCGCGCCCGACCCGCTCGAGGGTCTGGCCCGCCTGCTGCTCCCCGCCGGCGGCGCGGACGCCGAGGCGGTGCTGCAGGTGGTCCGCGACGACCTCGCCGCCCGCCCCCCCGCCGACGAACGCGAGGCCGCGGTACGGGCAGCCGCGCTCATCCTGGGCTCGCCGGCCTACCAGCGGCACTGAGGGAGGAAGCGACGATGAAGACGATCGGACGACGCGTGTTCGTGAAGCAGGGCGCCCTCGCCCTGCTGGCCATGGGGTTGCCGCCCGAGTTCCTGCTACGGCCGCTGCTTGCCGGCACGGGCCGGGGCGAGGGTCGCCGCAAGACCCTGATCTGCATCTTCCAGCGGGGCGCGGTGGACGGCCTGTCGATGGTCGTGCCCTTCGCCGAGCCCGCCTACTACAGGGTGCGCCGCTCGATCCAGATCGCCCAACCGCGGCGGGGCGCGGACGACACGGCGCTCGACCTGGACGGCCGCTTCGGCCTGCACCCCGCGCTGGAGCCGCTGCTCGACCTGTACCGGCGGAGCGAGATGGCCGTGGTGCACGCCGCGGGCTCGCCGCACCCGACGCGCTCGCACTTCGACGCGCAGGACTTCATGGAGACCGCCACGCCGGGCGTGAAGTCGACCGGCGACGGATGGCTGAACCGCGTGTTGCAGGACACCTCCTGCCCCGACTGCTCGGGCCGCACGCTCGACGACCCGGCGGCGCACGCCGCCGACCACGCCGTGGGCCAGGTGGCGATGGCGTCGGTGCCGGCGCTGCGCGGCATCGCCATGGGCAGCGCGTTGCCGCGTTCGCTCGCGGGCGCGCACCCGGCGCTCGCCATCCCCGACCTCGAGGCACTCGGTGTGGCGGGCGGGGACCCCATGGAGCAGGCGTTTCAGCGGCTCTACCGCGGCGAGGGGGGTGACGAGGTCACCTCGGCCGCCGACGACGCCTTCGAGGCGCTCCGCATCCTGCGCGGCACCGATCCCGCGCGCTACGAGCCGGCAAACGGCGCCGAGTACCCGCGCAGCGACTTCGGGCGCTCGCTGCGTCAGATCGCGCAGCTCATCAAGGCCGACGTGGGCGTCGAGATCGCCTTCGCCGACCTCGGCGGGTGGGACACGCACGTGGGCCAGGGGGGCGCGCGCGGGCAGCTCGCCAACCGCCTGGGCGAGCTGGCGCGGGGCATCCGCGCACTCTACGACGACCTGGGCGACCGCATGGAGGACGTGGTCATCCTCACCATGTCGGAATTCGGGCGCACGGTGGCCGAAAACGGCTCGGGCGGCACGGACCACGGCCACGCCAACTGCATGTTCGCGCTGGGCGGCGGCGTGCGCGGCGGCGCGGTGCTGGGCGACTGGCCGGGGCTCGAGCCCGAGCAGCTCTACGAGGGGCGCGACCTGGCGGTCACGACCGACTTCCGCGACGTGTTCGCCGAGGTCGTGTCGGGCCACCTGGGAGCGAAGCACCTCGAGCGCGTGTTCCCCGGCTACACGATCGACCGCGAGCGCTGGCGGGGCGTGTTGCGCTGAGGCGCGGGGCGGGCTCGCCGTGGCCCTGACAGCGCCCTTCCGCACCCCTATCTTGCCGTCGAACCACACTCCGTCCTCCGCTTTCCGAGGAGTCACGCATGTTCGTACGGCGCGCGAGCGAGGTCCCGTCCGAGCCGGTCGGAGCGGGCGAAGGCACCACGCGGCAGGTGCTCATCGGGCCCGACGAGGCCCCCAACTTCGCGCTGCGCCGTTTCGAGATGCGGCCGGGCGGCGGCATGCCCCGCCACACGAACGCCGTCGAGCACGAGCAGTACGTGCTCCAGGGGCGGGCGCGCGTGGGCATCGGCGACGAGGAGTTCGAGGTGCGGGCCGGTGACGTGGTCTACATCCCCGCCGGGGTGCCCCACTGGTACCGCGCCGAGGGAGAGGAGCCGTTCGCGTTCCTGTGCGTGGTGCCCAACCAGCCCGACCGCATCGAGGTGCTGGAGTAGCAGCGCGGGCGGCGGGCACGGCCCCGCCCACCGCCGGGGGGCCACCGGTGCCTCCCTGTAGGGGATCTCCCCACCGCCCACCGCGGTGTTTCTCCACAGATCTGGAAGCCCCTTCCCCACACCCCGCCACAGGCACCTCCCGACGGCAGGAATCCCGGCACCCACCGACCTTGTGAAGGACGGTACAAGCCGCCTCAGCGCGGCGCCCGCACCTCCTCTGCAAGGAGCGAAGGCATGTCGCCCACCCGTGACGTGGAGCTGCCGGTGCTCTCCCCGGGCGCCTCCCCGGCGTCCACCCCACCCGCCATTCCCACGAGCACCGACCGCAGACGGTTTCTCAGCAAGGCCCTCGCCGCCGCCGGCACGGCAACGTTCCTGAACGCGCTCTCGGGCCGAGCGGCCGAGATCCCCAGGGAGCAGGCCGCGCCGATCCTGGCCCGTACCGCCCCCGGCGTCGAGGGCAACATCCACGAGCGCATGCTCGACGACCTGCACCGCGCACTGGCCAAGCCGATGGAGCAGCGCAAGTGGGTGATGGTCATCGACCTGCAGAAGTGCATCGGCTGCAAGGCCTGTACGGTGTCGTGCAACGCCGAGAACAACCTTCCGCCCGGCGTCGTCTACCGGCCGGTCGTCGAGGAGGAGATCGGCGAGTTCCCGAACGTGCGCCGGCGCTTCATTCCGCGCCCGTGCATGCAGTGCGACAACCCGCCCTGCACGCCGGTGTGCCCGGTCAACGCCACGTACAAGCGGCCCGACGGCATCGTCGCGATCGACTACGACGTGTGCATCGGCTGCCGCTACTGCATCGCGGCCTGCCCGTACAACGCCCGCACCGCGGACTTCGGCGAGTTCTTCGGCGACGGCGTGGACTCCGAGGCGTTCGTGGCCGACGACGCGCTGGCCTATCAGACGCGCCCGAACTTCGAGTACGGGCGCGAGTGGCGCCGTCGCCCGGGGCACGAAGACTCCCCGATGGGCAACGCGCGCAAGTGCCAGTTCTGCCTGCACCGCATCGAGAACGGGCTGCTTCCGGCCTGCGTCACCACCTGCCTGGGCGGGGCCACGTTCTTCGGCGACTACAACGACAAGGACAGCCTCGTGCACGAACTCGTGGGTTCGACGCGCATGATGCGCCTCAAGGAAGAGCTCGGCACCGAGCCCAGCGTCTTCTACCTGGTCTGAGGGGGGAAGAGTCGTGACTACCAAGCGCATTCACCCGGCCGTGATCCTGGTGCTCGCCGCGCTCTTCCTGTGGGGCGCGTGGGGTGTCGTGCAGCGGTTCACCAGCGGCCACGAACTGGCCGCGTACGGGAGCTACGTCCCCTGGGGCCTGTGGGTCTCGGGCTACA
>RFGQ01000187.1 GCA_003695865.1 Gemmatimonadota bacterium
CCAGTCGGCGCCGAGCAGGCAGGCTGCCTCGAGGCCCAGTTCCTGCATGGCCAGCGCGGTGTGCTCGGGGTCGTAGACCTCGTCGTAGCAGGTCAGGCCCGCGATGCTGCCGCGCCAGCACGCGGGCGCGAAGGCACGGGCCGATACGATGGCGCGGGCTCGCCCGTTGGGCATTCCGGCGTCGACGATCTCGGCGTCCAGGTCGTGCTCCTTGAGGAAGGCGCGTGCCCGTTCTGGCTGGGGTGTGAGCAGGGCGATGGTTCCAATGCGCCGGGCCATGCGGACGCGCTGGATGGTGCGGACCAGCGCCGGCGGCGCGCCTGCGACGGGTTCGTCGATCGGGCGCGGGTTGCCCAGGGCACCGGTCTCGAAGTCGGTCCAGACGAGGGCGCCAATCCGTTTCCTTGCGATGCGCTTCGATGACTGCGCGGCGGGCGCCGTGCGGGTCAGGCGTGGGGCGCCGTCGATGACCGAGAGCCCGCGATCGAGCATGTCCTCGAGCATGCGGGCGGCCTCTGCCAGGCGTCGGACATTCCGCTCGTCGCGATCGATCTGGGCACGCTGGCGTTCGACGGGCGATCGCTGGGCGTCCAGCGCGATGTCGCGGTCTGCGCGGGCTCGTTCGAGGGCGCCGGGCTGATCGAGGAACTGGGTCAGTTCCCAAGCGGCGCCGAGGCTCGTGACCTCGTCACGGATCTGGTTCACGCGCTCGATGAGGCGTGCGACGCGCTGCTGGCTCTGTTGGGCGCGGCGCATCTGGCGGAGCAGATCCGCGGCCTTGAGGCTGAGTGTGCGCACACGGCGGGCGTCGCGCAGCACGGCGCGCAGACGCTCGCGAAGGGCATGGCGGGCTTCGTCCTCGTCGATCGTCTCGCTCGTCCAGACCTCGGGGGTGAAGAACGATGTCCCCGTGTCGTGCGGCGCCGGTTGTGCGCAGGAAGCAAGGGCGTCAGCGAGGTCCATGGGCGTGGTGTGGGGCTTGGCGATCGAGCCGGCCGAGCAGTCAATCGTGCGCATCCCGCGTCCCGCGTCGCGTTCGAACAGCTCGCTGAACTGCACGAGGTAGGAGTGCATCTGCTCGTCGGTGTAGAC
>RFGQ01000188.1 GCA_003695865.1 Gemmatimonadota bacterium
CACCGCAGGCCGTGAGCGGCGGCGTAGACCCGTCGTGGGCCCTTGCGTTCGGGGGCGCCGCCATCGTGGGGCACGTCTTCTCGCTCTGGGTGGGCTTCCGCGGCGGAAAGGGTGTGGCCACGAGCACCGGTGTTTTCCTGGCTCTGGCGCCCTGGGCGGTCGCGGTCGGCTTCGCCGTGTGGGCGGGCCTCGTCGCGGCCACGCGCATCGTGTCGGTCGGATCGATCGGCGCCGCGGTTGCGTTGCCGCTCGCGGTGCTGTTCACGCCCCACGAAGGGGGGCGGGCGACCGTCGTATTCACCTTCGCGCTGGGCCTGTTCGTGATCTGGGCGCACCGCAGCAACATCGGCCGGCTGCTGCGGGGCGAGGAACGGCCCATTGGGCCGGGCGGGAGCCGGTCGGGTGCCGGGGCGTCCGGGCCCGAGGGAGGGACGCGATGAGTCGGGTCACGGTGATCGGGGGCGGAAGTTGGGGCACCGCGATCGCGGCGCACCTGGCGCGCAAGGGCGAGGCGGTGTGCCTGTGGACGCTCGAACCCGAGGTCGCCCGGGCCGTCGAGGAGCGCCAGGAGAACCCGCGCTATCTCCCGGAGGTGGCGCTTCCGTCGGAGTTGCGGGCGACCTCCGATCTGGCGGCGGCGCTTGCGGGGGCCGAGGTCGTCGTTTCGGTGAGCCCGTCCCAGCACGTGGCTACCGTGATGACCCGGGCCGCCGAGTACGTGCCGACCGGTGCCCTCGTGATCAGCGCGTCGAAGGGGATCGAGACGGCCACACTGCGCCGCATGGACCAGGTGCTCGCCGACGTGCTCGGCGAGGAACGCATGCGCCGCTTCGCGGTGCTCTCGGGCCCCAGCTTTGCGCGCGAAGTCGCCCTGCAGACGCCGACCGCCGTGGTCGCGGCCTCGTCCGACGCCGGTGTTGCCGCGGACGTCCAGGCGCTGTTCCAGACCTCGGCCTTCCGGGTGTACACGAATCGCGACGTGATCGGGGTCGAGCTGGGCGGCGCGCTGAAGAATGTGATCGCGCTCGCGGCCGGTGTGGCCGCGGGGCTGGGCTTCGGCCACAATACGATGGCCGCACTGATCACCCGCGGGCTGGCGGAGATGCGCCGGCTGGGGGTGGCGATGGGCGCCCGTCCCGAGACGTTCAGCGGGCTGGCGGGCATGGGCGACCTGGTGCTCACCTGCACGGGCGAGCTGAGTCGGAACCGCACCGTGGGCTTTCGCCTGGGGCAGGGCGAGTCGCTCGAAGAGATTCTGGGCCACATGCACGCCGTGGCGGAGGGCGTGAAGACGGCGCAGGCCGTCCACGAGCTGGCCCGGCGGCACGCGGTCGAGATGCCGATCAGCGAGCAGGTGTACCGCATGCTCGTCGAAGATGTCCATCCGCTCGAGGCGCTGCGCGCGCTCATGGAGCGGGATCCCAAGCCGGAGGAGTGGTCGTGAGCGAACCCCCCCACGGACCGGGCCCCGGAGACGAGCCGCTGGTCCCCAAGGCCTACTATTCGATCGGAGAAGTCTGCGAGCTGACCGGCCTCAAGGCGCACGTGCTGCGCTACTGGGAGACGCAGTTCGAGCAGATCCGGCCGACCAAGAATCGCGCCGGAAACCGGGTGTACCGGCCCCGCGAGATCGAACTGATCCTGCTCGTCAAGCACCTGCTCTACGACCGCAAGTACACCATCGACGGCGCGCGTCAGAAGCTCAAGGAGATGCGCAGCAGCGGAGAGTTGCGCGATGAGCGTGAGGGTGCCGCCGAACTGGAAGTGCTTGCTGCACTGAAGGATGACCTTATTCAACTAAGAAAGATTCTAACGCCGGGCCTGGACGGGGTCGGGCGCTGACTCCATGCGCATCCTCTGCACGAACGACGACGGTTACATGGCGCGCGGGCTGCAGGTGCTGGCCGAGGCCGCCCGCGCCTTCGGCGAGGTCACGATCGTGGCCCCCGACCGCGAGCAGAGCGCCACCAGCCACTCGCTCACGCTCCACCACCCCCTGCGGGCGCGGCGCTCGACCGACGGCGCGCTCGTGGTCGACGGGACGCCCACCGACTGCGTGCTGCTGGCCGTGAACGAGTTGCTGCCGCAGCGTCCCGACGTGTGCCTCTCGGGGGTGAACCACGGGCCGAACATGGGCGAGGACGTGCTGTATTCGGGGACCGTCGCGGCCGCCATGGAGGCCACGGTGCTCGGGATTCCCTCCGTCGCGCTCTCCTACGCCGGTTTCGAGTTCGAGGGCCTGGACGCGTGGGGCGAGGTGATCGGTCGGCTGCTGGAGCGCCTGCTGACGACGCGTATGCCCGAGCACACGCTCTTCAACGTCAACCTGCCGCCCATCGACCCGGCCGACGTGAAGGGCGTCCGGGTGACGTCGTTGGGCAAGCGGCGCTACAGCGACTCGATCACGCGGGCCAAGGACCCGTCGGGCCGCGACTACTACTGGATCGGAGGCGGCGAGATGAGCTGGAGCGGTTCCCCAGAGTCCGACTTCCAGGCGGTGGAGGACGGCTACATCTCACTCACGCCGCTCCACCTCGACCTGACCAACTATCGCCTGCTCGAGGAGATCCGAGCGTGGGATCTGGCCCTCTAGACGACCACCGCTTCGTCGGTTACCGGCGTAAGCTGATCGAGGAGGTACGCGCAGCCGGCGTCGAAGACCTGGAGGTGCTGCAACTCCTCGACCGGGTGCCCCGTCATCACTTCCTGCCCGAAGGGGTGTGGCCGCGCGCCTACGAAGATGCGGCGGTCCCCATCGGCTATGGGCAGACGGCCTCGCAGCCGTCGCTGCAGGCCTGGGCGCTGACGGTGCTGCGACCCGGCCCCGACGATCGCGTGCTCGAGGTGGGCACGGGCGGCGGCTTCATGACGGCGCTGCTGGCCCTGCTCGCCGACCGCGTGTATTCGATCGAGCGCGTGCGCGAGCTCTCGCAGCGAGCGCGGCGTGCGCTGGACGACCTCAAGCTGACCAACGTCGCGCTCATGGTGGGCGACGGCACGATCGGCTGGCGCAAGTACGCGCCGTTCGACGTGATCGTGGTCTCGGCCGCCGCACCGGCGGTCCCGCAGCCGCTCGCGGATCAGCTCGCCGACGGCGGCCGCATGCTGATCCCGCTCGGCAGCCGCGAGGAGCAGCGTCTCATGCTGGTCGAGAAGACCGGCTTCGCGGTCACCGAGCGGCCGGTACGGGACGGATGCCAGTTCGCGCCTCTGGTGGGCAAGTTCGGGTGGGCGCCCGAGTCGGGGGAGGGGAGGACGACGTGAGCGACGGCCCCGAAGCAACTGCCGCTGTGGCTGCCCGTCCGGGTCCGGTGCGGCGGCTCTACGACTGGGTACTCTCGTGGGCGACGACGCCCTACGGGCCGGCGGCGCTCGCGGTGCTGGCCTTCGCGGAAGCGTCGTTCTTCCCCATCCCTCCCGACCCCCTGCTCATGGCGCTCTGCCTGGGGGCTGCCGCCCGGTCCTTCCGCTTCGCCGCCATCGCGACCGTCGCCTCGACCGTCGGCGGCATCGCGGGCTACGCGCTCGGCGCGTTCGGCTGGGGCCTGGCCGGCGACTGGTTCTTCGCGCATGTGCCCGGCGTTACCCCCGAGGCCTTCGGGAGCGTTCAGGCGCTCTACGATCGTTGGGACTTCTGGGCGGTGTTCGTTGCGGGGTTCACCCCGATTCCCTACAAGGTCTTCACGCTGTCGGCCGGCGTTTTCGCGATCAACTTTCCCGTGTTCGTCGTCGCCAGCGTGGTGAGCCGGGGGCTGCGCTTCTTTCTGGTCGCGGCCCTCATCCGACGCTTCGGAGCGCCGATCGCCGCCTTCATCGACCGCTGGTTCAACGTGCTGACGATCGCCTTCGTCGTACTCGTCGCTCTAGGCTTCTGGCTGGTCGAGTTCATATTATGAAGCATCCGTGAGCTTCGCCGTCCCTGCGGTGGAGCCCCGTGGCACCGACTGAGCGAGGTGACGCATGTCCGACACCGACACCAACTCGGGCCCGCCGCCGGAGACCGACGAGGACGAACTCCCCGACGACGCCTTCATCTCACCCGACGAGCCGATCGTGCGGGGCAGCGTGCCCGACGATGCATTCATCTCGCCGGACGAGCCGATCGTGCGGGAGGAGCGGCCCACCGTGGGCGTGGTCGTGGGGATGGACGGGAGGACCCATCACCTCCACCTGGACGCGATCCCGCACCTCGAGCCGGAGCAGATCGCGCGCATCCTCGAGGACACCGGGCACGCGATCCGCGAACACGGCATCCGCGAGGGCCTGCAGGTGGGGCCCGACGCGCCCCACTTCGAGGCTACGCTGAAGGCCTACCTCGCCGGGTACTTCTCGACGAGGCTCTGAGCCGTGCCGGCCGCCGGGAGGCGTTCGCTCCCTCGACGGCGACCTTGCCGCGCCGAGAGCGGCCCCCACCGCCGGGGCGCCCCGGGGTGCTGGACCCCGGGGCACCCCCGTGTATCTTCTTCTGCGGCGCCGCCCTGCGCGCCCTGCAAGGGGCCGCCGCGCAGGCGGCTCGGGCGCCCCTCGTCCCCGTAGCTCAGTTGGATAGAGCGACTGCCTCCTAAGCAGTAGGTCGCAGGTTCGAATCCTGCCGGGGACACTCGCCCGCCCTCACGCACACGTGCCGGCGTCGCGATCTTCGCATCGGACACCCCCGCTGCGTGTCATACGCGTGTTTTTGGAAGTTTGAGCGCGTATGGTGCAGATCGGCGCCACACGCTTCCAGCGGCAGCGCCCCTCCCACCCCCCGGACCGGCCATCGGGCCTCCGCCCGCCGGGCC
>RFGQ01000189.1 GCA_003695865.1 Gemmatimonadota bacterium
CGCCCGGCGGGCCAACGTGACCAGAAATCCCTCGCGCGCGCCCGCGTCGAGCGGCTCGATCGCCCGCTCGGCCAGGCGGCGCGCCTCGCCGCCCAGGCCGGCCTCGAGCGCGATGCGAGCGGCGGTGCGCCGCCGGTCACTCGTGGTGGGCTCCCGGTCGAGCGCCGCCACCAGGCGGCCGGCCGCGCGCGCCACGTCGGGCTCGAGGGCCGTGACCCGCCGCAGCACCGCCGAGGCCCGCTCCCCCTCGGGGCCCACCGCCGCGGCCCACTCCGCGAGCGCGGCGGCCGTATCGCCGGACGCGAGGCGCAGGTCGCCCATCTCGAGCGCAAACAGGTCGGCGCGGGACAGGGTCGACCGCCCGCGCTCGAGCACCGCGAGCGCCTCGTCCCCCCCGAAGGCCTCGCCGAAGGCGCGCGCAACTTCGCGGTAGGCGTCCGCGTCGCGGGGCGCCGCGGCCAGCCACGCCTCGCCCGCGCGGCGCAGGGCGGCGAGGCTGTCGAGTTCGGCGTAGACCCGCAGGCGCATCGTGTGGGGCCCGGGATGGAGCGGATCGGCAGCGAGGAACTGCTCGACCGCCGGCAGCACCGCTCCCACGTCGCCGGCGGCCCGGAGCACCCGCTCGAGGGCGAACAGGGCGCCCGTCGAGACCGGGTTGTCGTCCAGAATCTCACGCAGCAGACGGGCCGCCTGGTCGTACTCGCCCCTCGACTCACGAGCCGCAGCCTGGCGCAGCCGCTGCCCTTCCGACACGGGATCGAGGCTGCGCTGAGCGGCGGCCGCCCCGGGGAGCAGACTCCCGGCAACGAGCAGCATCGCCAGCACGACCGGCGCCCTCCGCGCCGCCTCGCCTCCACTCCGGAGCGGGCGTGCTCCGGGGCATCCCCTCACGCCGCGGCCCGGGGCCGCCCCGTGGATCATCGACCGCCCCCTCCTCCGCCGGGGGGTGGCGGCTCGCGCAGGCGCCGCTCGCGGTTCAGCCGCTCGAAGTAGCGGAGGACGATCAGTCGCTCGGCCGGCGTGAGCCTTCGCAGCGCTTCGGCGTCGGGGCCCGCGAGGCGCAGGGCGCCGAGCGCGTCCGGTCCCAGGGGCAGCACATCGGCCCGTTCGAAGGCGCCCGGTGCCTCCGACTCGCGTTCCTCGCTCTCCTCTTCCTTCTCGAGGCTGCGTCCCGCGTCGAGCAACCTGTGGAAGAGCCGGTCCTGGCGGCGGATCGTCTCGGGCTCGAGCCGGCCGCCCTCCAGCGCCTCGGCCAGAGCCCGGGCCTCTTCGGCGAGCGCCTCGAGGTCGCCCAGCGACTCTCCCGCGCCCGGCTCGTTGGCCAGGTCACCCAGGTTCGACGCGATGCTCCGCTGTCCCTGCGCGAGTTCCGAGAGTTGCTGACCTTCCGCCTGCTCGCCGAGCTGCATGGGCATGAGCTGGCTCGTGCGATTGTTGAGCGCCCCCTGCTGCTGGGCCAGCTCCTGAAGCTGTTCGCCCACCTGGCCCTCCCCCTCACCGCCGCCCTGCGCGCCGTTCTGCAGCGCCCGGGCGCTGCGCAGCGCCTCGAGCGCGGCTCGGTTGAGCGCCTCGGCGGCGGTCTCGGAGCTCGCGACCGGTGAGGGCAGGCGCCCGCCGGGGTCGGAGAGGGCCGCCAGCGTGCGCGCCATGGCCTCCATCGCCTCGCCAAGCCCGGTCTGCACGTCGCGCGTGTCGGCGCCCGTCATCCGGCCGGCCACCGAGAGCTGGTCGGCCATCTGGCGGGCGCCCTCGAGCAGGGGCTGCTCCTCGCCGCGCAGCTCGCCGAGCGTCTCCTGCCCGGCACCGCGCATCTGCTCGCGAAGCTCGCTCTGACGGCGTGCGAGCGAGACCGCCTCCGAAGCGGTCCGTTCGAGAGCCTGCTGCATGGCCTGCAACGCCTCTTCGGCGCTGCGGCCGCGCGCGTCGGCCAGCTCTTCGGCCACCTGCTCGAGCCGCTCGGCCGCCTGCCGGCCCCGGCTCGCGGCCTCGGAGCGCCGGCCGTCCCGGGCCTGCCGGGCGGCCTCGTCCATGCGCCGCCGCGCCTGTTCGAGATCCTCGCGCGCCCCGGCCACCGCCTGGCGTTCTTCGAGCTCGCCCGCCTCGGTGAGCGCCGTTTCGAGCTCTTCCAGGCGCTCGCCCAGGGCCTCGGCCCGCTCGCCCAACGCCTCCTGTTGCCCGGCGCGCCTAGGCGCTTCGCCGGCCTCGGTCAGGCTGGTGTCGGCCAGCGCTTCGGCCAGCGCCCGCTGCTGACGGCTCAGCTCATCGGCCTCCTGGGCGGCCGCCCGGAAGCTCTGCTCGCGGGCGGCCTGCTGGAAGCGATCGAGCGCCTCTTCGAGCCGGTCGCGGAGGCTCTCTTCGTCCTCTCCCATCTCCCGCAGGCTCTCCCTCAGCGCCGAGTCGTCCATCTCTTCGAGGCCGCCGCGCAGCGCTTCGAGACGCTGCCTCAGCGTCTCGGGAGCGACCTCGTCGAGCAGCCGCTCCAGCGCCTCGAGCGTCTGGCGCAGCTCTGGATCGGCCAGGCCCGAGCGATCCAGGTCTTCCTGCATGCGCGCCATTTCCGCGCGCAGCGAGTCGACGCGCTCCAGCATGTCGTCCTGACGGTCGAGCGCCCGTTCGACTTCTTCGCGGCGCTCGAACTCCGCCCGCTCGTCCGACGGGTCACCCGAGCCCCGCTCCGCCGCGCGCCGCTCGGCGTCGAGCTGGCGTTGGCGATTGCGGATCGCGTCGGCCTGCTCCTCGCTCTGACTCTGAAGCTCTTCCAGGCGCGCCATGGCCTCTTCGAGCCGCTGACGGGTCTCGTTGCGCACGCGGGCCAGCGTGGGCACCCGGACCTCGAACGTGGGCGTGCGGGCCTCCTGCGGGTCGGGCGCGTTGTCGAGCACCCGCGCGTGGTAGCGCACGCGTTCGCCCGGCACCAACTCCCAGGGCCCGAAGTCGAGCACCGGCCGCACCAGCGCCCCCCTCGTACCCTCGAGATCGAGCGCCTGCCGCACCGGCTCGCCCTCCGTGCCGTCGGGAGCCACACGGGTGAGCACGACCTCGAGGCGGTCGAGCCCGTAGTCATCGGCCGTCTCGATCACGAGCGGCAGGGTGCGTCCGGCCGTGAGCACCGTGTCGCGACCCGGCACCCGCAGCGCGACCGTGGGCGGCCGGTCGGGCACCAGCGAGAGCTCGATGGGAGGTGGCACGACCGCGGCTTCCCCGCCGTCCAGGTCGGTGAACCGCCAGCCGTAGCGACCCGCGCGCGTGGGCGTGAACGTGCCCGAGAAGGCGGCCGCCTCCACGCCCAGGACCACCGTGTCGGAACGGGCCGGCGGAGCCTCCTCTGCGTCCGCCGCCGCCGGGCCGTGCACCAGTGCCGCGGTCGCGAGCGGCCGGCTGGCCACGCCGCGTACCGACAACCGCGTTCCCACGGGCACGTCGAGCGGCGGCACGTCGCCCCGGTACTCCTCGGGCAACCGGCCCGTGTGCGGCGGGAAGGCCAGCTCCACCGTCACGTCGGCCACGAGCAGCGGGTCCACCGGAGTGACGCTGTAGGTGGGAGAGCGGGCCCCGTCGGGCGCGCTCACGTCGTAGCGGAAGGGGCCGTCGACCGCCTCGACCGTCCAGCGCGCCTCACCCGCCTCGTCGACCGAGAGTACCGCCGTGCGGGGAACGTCGCCCGCGGCGCGCCAGCGCACGGTGACCGTCGTCCTCCCCGGCGCGGAGACCACGAGCTCGAAGGGGTCGCCCCGGCGCACCCGCGCGTCGCCCGGCCGTACCTCGAGTGGTGGCAGCGCGGCGGCGCGCAGATGGTGCACCGGCCGCGCCAGCCCGGCCCACGCCTGCGTAGCCCGGGAAGGCGCAAACGCCAGTACCGCGGCCGCGAGCACGGCGGAGGCCGCGAGGGCGGCAGTGCCGCGGCGCGTCCAGCGCGCCACGCGCTCGGCAAGCCCGCCGGCCACCTCGAGCTCGGGCCCCGTGAGCGCGCCGAGCACGTGCCGCTGGGCTCGCTCGGCCAGCGCGGCCGACGTGCCTTCGGGCACGTCGCGCGCCAGCTCGAGCGTGCCGCGCAG
>RFGQ01000190.1 GCA_003695865.1 Gemmatimonadota bacterium
CAGTGAGCGACCTCGACCTCTTCGGGGCGCCGCAGAAGAGTGCCGCAGAGGCGCCGCGGCCCACGGGCGGGGACGCCGGCCCGGACCCGCGTCCCCTGGCGGCCCGCATGCGCCCGCGTTCGCTCGACGAGTTCCGGGGCCAGGAGCACCTGCTCGGGCCCGGGCGGCCGCTCCGCCGGCTCATCGAGTCGGGCGAGATCGGCAGCATGATCCTGTGGGGGCCTCCGGGCACCGGAAAGACCACGCTGGCGCATCTGCTGGCCGAGCGCGCGGGCGCCGCGTTCGTACCGTTCAGCGCGGTCACCGAGGGTGTGAAGCGCGTGCGCGAGATCATCGCCGAGGCACGCAGACGCAGGGATGCCACCGGGCGCGGCACGATCCTGTTCTGCGATGAGATCCACCGCTTCAACAAGGCGCAGCAGGACGCGTTCCTTCCCCACGTGGAGGACGGGACGGTGGTGCTGGTGGGCGCGACGACCGAGAACCCGAGCTTCGAAATCGTCCGCCCGCTGCTGTCGCGCGCACCCGTGTTCGTGCTCGAGCCGCTCGACGAGCGCGCGCTGCTCGAGATCCTTAACGATGCGCTCACCGACGCGGAGCGCGGGCTCGGATCCCTGGGGCTTACGGCGGACGAAGCCGCGCTTGCGGCCCTCGCCGCGTCGGCGGACGGCGATGCCCGGCGGGCGCTCGGTGTGCTCGAGACGGCGGCGAAGCTCGCCGGCCCCGGGGGACGCCTGAGCGCCGACCTGCTCGAGGATGCCCTCCAGCACCGCTTTGCGATCTACGACCGGGCGGGAGAGGAGCACTTCAACGCCATCTCGGCGCTGCACAAGTCGGTGCGAGGAGGCGATCCGGACGCGGCCCTCTACTGGCTGGCGCGCATGCTCGAGGGCGGCGACGATCCGCTCTACGTCGCCCGGCGCCTCGTGCGCATGGCCGTGGAAGACATCGGCATGGCCGACCCCCGGGCGCTCGAGATCGCCGTTGCGGCACGGGATGCCTACCACTTTCTGGGGTCGCCCGAGGGCGACCTGGCGCTCGCCCAGGCGACCGTCTACCTGGCCTGCTCGCCCAAGTCGAACCGGATCTACCGGGCCTTCGCGGCCGCCCGGGCCCGGGCGCGGGAGACGCGGTCGGCACCGGTTCCGCTGCATCTGCGCAACGCCCCGACCGACCTCATGAAGGACCTGGGATACGGAGAAGGGTATCGCTACGACCCCGACGAACCGGGTGGCGTGGCCGCCCAGACCTACCTGCCCGACGCACTCGCCGGCGAGCGCTTTTACGAGCCCTCCGACCAGGGGATCGAAGCCCGCGTGGCCGAGCGCCTGCGTACCTGGGCCCGGCTGCGGTCGGGTCGGGCCGGCGGCGCCGGGGCGCCCCCGGGGTCGGCGGGCGG
>RFGQ01000191.1 GCA_003695865.1 Gemmatimonadota bacterium
ACTGCACGACGTGCTGGGGGTGCCGGATCGACGCCGCCAGGATCTGCGTATCCACGCCGTAGTTGTCGTAGACCTGGCGGATCTGCGCGATGAGCTCCATGCCGTCGCCCGAGATGTCGTCCACACGGCCGATGAAGGGCGAGATGTAGGTCGCGCCGGCCTTCGCCGCGAGCATGGCCTGCGTCACCGAGAAGCACAACGTCACGTTGACCGCGATGCCCTCGGCCCGCAGAGCCCGGCAGGCCCGCAGGCCCTGCTCGGTGAGCGGCACCTTGATGACGATGTTGTCGTGGATCGCCGCCAGGCGCCGACCCTGCTCGAGCATCCCGGCGGCGTCCACGGCCACCACCTCGGCGCTCACCGGGCCGTCGACCGCCTCGCAGATCTCTAGAAAGAGGTCGTGCGGGTCGCGCTCGCCGGCCACCTTGGCCATCAGCGACGGGTTGGTGGTCACGCCGTCGATCAGGCCGGCTTCGGCGGCGCGCCGGATCTCGGCGACATCGGCCGTGTCGAGAAAGATCTTCATGGGGTCAGGGCACTCTCTTCGGGGGCTCGGTCTTCGTGCGGCCGCCCCGTGTAGGGAGGCGGTCCGTACTCCACGTGCGTGAGAAACAGTCCTTCGGGCGGGGCGGGCGGCGAGGTCGTGCCCGCGTCGGGGTCGTCCAGCAGGCGGCCGAGGTCGGCCACCTGCCGCCGCCCGAGCGCGATCTCCACCTGCGTGCCCACCAGATAGCGCACCATGTGGTGCAGGTAGCGGTCGGCGGTGATCGTGAACCGCACGCCGAGGTCGCCCCACGCCGACCAGGCGGCTTCCTCGACGGTGCAATACTCGCCCCGCTCGGGCTGTCCGGCGCGCGCGAAGGCACGGAACGAGTGGCGCCCGGGGAGCGCGGCAGCAGCGGCGTCCAGGGCGTCGCGGTCGAGTTCCCGGCCCAGCGGCCAACAGGTGCGCCGGTGGAAGGGCGAGCGGCTCTGCTCGGACGTGCCCACGCGGTACTCGTACGAGCGGCGGAGCGCGTCGTAGCGGGGGTGGAATTCGAGCGGGACGGCCTCGGCGTGCGCCACCCACACGTCGTCGGGCAGGACCGCGTTGAGGGCCTTGCGCAGCGAGCCCGCGTCCCAGCGGTCGGGCACGGTCACCGCCGCCACCTGGCCGGTCGCGTGTACGCCGCGGTCGGTACGGCCCGATCCGATCACCGGGCGAGGGGCACCCGTGAGCCGTTCGAGGGCAGCCTCGAGGACGCCCTGAACCGTTCGCTCCGTCTTCTGCACCTGCCAACCGAAAAAC
>RFGQ01000022.1 GCA_003695865.1 Gemmatimonadota bacterium
GCCCGCAGCTCCGGCGTCAACGCCGGTGAGGGGGCCTCCTCGATGAGCTTCTGGTGGCGCCGCTGCACCGAGCAGTCCCGCTCCCCGAGGTGCACGACCTTGCCGTGGCTGTCGCCGAAGACCTGAAACTCCACGTGCCGGGGGCGCACGATGCACTTTTCCAGGTACACGCCCTCGTCGCCGAAGGCCGCCCGCGCCTCGTTCTGCGCCGCCGTCAGGAGTCGCGGGAACGATTCGGCGTCGGGTGCCACCCGCATGCCCTTGCCGCCCCCGCCCGCAGACGCCTTGATCATGATCGGATAACCGATCTCGTCGGCCACGCGGCGCGCCTCTTCGGGATCGCTCACGACGCCTTCGGTACCGGGCACGGTGGGCACGCCCAACTCCATCATGGTACGCCGGGCCGTCGCCTTGTCGCCCATGGCGCGGATCTGGTCGGGTGTGGGCCCGATGAAGACCAGGTCGGAGCGCGCGCAGATCTCGCTGAACTCCGCGTTCTCGGCCAGGAAGCCGTAGCCGGGATGGATGGCCTCGGCCCCGGTCACCTCGGCAGCGGCGATGATGCGCGGGATGTTGAGATAGCTCTCGCTCGCCGGGGCGGGCCCGATGCACACCTCTTCGTCGGCGAAGCGCACGTGCAGCGACTCGCGGTCGGCCTCGGAGTAGACGGCCACCGCCTTGACGCCCAGTTCGTGGCAGGCGCGGATGATGCGCAGCGCGATCTCGCCGCGGTTGGCGATGAGGATCTTCTTGAACACGTCGGGTGCTCGGTCGCTGGCGCTATGCGGGGGAGACGCGGAAGAGGACCTGGCCGTATTCGACCGGGGCCGCGTTCTCGACGCAGATCTCGGCGATCGTGCCCGACACCTCGCACTCGAGTTCGTTCATGAGCTTCATCGCTTCGAGAATGCAGAGGGTGTCGCCGGGCTTGACCGTCGACCCGACCTCCACGTAGGGAGGAGCGTCGGGCGCCGGCGCCCGGTAGAACGTGCCCACCATGGGTGAAGTGATGTCGATCAGATTCCCCGCTGCGGCCGGAGCCCCGGCGTCGGCGCCCTGCTCGCCCGTGGCC
>RFGQ01000192.1 GCA_003695865.1 Gemmatimonadota bacterium
CCTCGGCGGCCGCCAGGGCCGCGTTCGCCCGGCCCCGCCCGCGGGTGGACGAGGCGCGCTGGCTGGCCGGGGTCGCCCAGCTGCACGCGCTGATCGACCTGTCGGACGGGCTGGTGGGGGACGCCGGCCACGTGGCCGCCGCCTCGGGCGCGCAGCTCCACCTCGAGGCGGGGCGGGTACCCGTGCACGACGGAGCGGCAGGGGCGCGGGGACTCGACCTGGCGCTTTCGGGGGGCGAGGATTACGAGCTGCTGGCCGTCGTGCCCGCCGGGGCGCTCGACCGCCACGTCGAGGCGTTCGGGGCGCGATTCGACCTGCCCCTGACGCGTGTCGGGCGCGTCGAAGCGGGGCCGGCGGGCGTGTGGGTCGACGGCCGGCCCTGGAAGGGGGGGTTCGACCACTTCGACACCGGACGAGAGGAGCGCTGAGCGGGTGTTGCGATCGCTGTGGGTGCTGGCGGCGGGCGCGGTGCTGACGGCCTGGTACGCGGGCAAGGTCGTGTTGCTGTCGTTGCTGAGGATGGACGAGCGTCTGCGTTGCCGCTGCGGCGGCTACCAGCGCCGTTGGGCTCGGGGCATCCTGCGCGCCGCGGGCGTCAGGGTGCGCCTGGAGGGGGTCGAGCACATCCAGGAGCCGCGGGGCCGGATCATCGTCTCGAACCACGAGTCCTGGTTCGACGTGTTCGCCCTCGCGGCGCATCTGCCCGGACCTCACCGCTTCGTGGGCAAGCGCGAGCTCGACGCGATCCCGGTCTTCGGCCGGGCCTGGCGCGCCTGTGGCCACGTGTCGATCGACCGGGGCAACCGGGAGTCCGCGATCCAGTCGTTGTCCGCGGCCGCCGCGCGCATCCGCGAGCAGGGCTTCTCGATCATCATGTTCCCCGAGGGCACCCGCTCTCCCGACGGCTCCCTACAGCCCTTCAAGAAGGGGGCCTTCGTGCTGGCCATCCAGAGCGGGGTGCCGATCGTGCCGGTGGCCGTCATCGGCAGCCGCGCCGTCATGCCCAAGGGGTCCTTTTCCATCCGCCGCGGCGAGATCCTCATCCGCGTCGGGGAGCCGATCGATGTGGGCGAGTTGAGCCTGCAGGACCGCGACGCGCTACAGGCCCGGGCGCGGAGCGCCGTGGCGGCGCTGCGAGGCGGCGAGGGGCCAAGCGCGCTGCCCGCCCCGCGCACGCGGACCCCGACCGCCGGCGGGCGCCCCGCTGCCG
>RFGQ01000193.1 GCA_003695865.1 Gemmatimonadota bacterium
CCCTGGATCAGGGCGAGATGGGGGGCTACGGCGTGCGTGCCACAGACGGCACGTGG
This sequence comes from Gemmatimonadota bacterium, assembly GCA_003695865.1. Classification (GTDB taxonomy): domain Bacteria; phylum Gemmatimonadota; class Gemmatimonadetes; order Longimicrobiales; family Gaopeijiaceae; genus J028. Next base: position 57 of record RFGQ01000193.1, read on the forward strand.
AGCTTCCAGTCGGGTGCGTGGTCCTCGATCGTGCTGTCTACGGGCGCGGCCGATGCGGGGGTGTGTGCGGCGGCCGGCGCCGATACCGCCGGTGTTGCGTCGGAGTTCGCGCGGCTCAACATCCCGTCCCTCTCGGTGGGCGATGTGGTCATGCTATACCGCCAGGTGCACTTCCGCCTCGCGCCTTCGGCGCTTGCGCCGGGCTCCACGGCGCTGTACCGAGGCAACTACGGCGAGTCGCTCGCCGAGTTCGCCACGGGGCTGAGCGCGCAGTCGCGTTTTGAGTACCGGCGGGGTGACACGATCTACTACCCGACCGTGTCTTCGGCTAACCTGCCCTCGATCGACGGCATCCGATTCGTCGCCGAGGCCCAGGTGCCCGACTCGGTGCCGGGGGGTGGTTTCAGGTACGGATGGACCGTGACGCTCCCTCTCAGGAACGCTTGGTGATGGCCGGCCGCTCGAGGTCGGACGCGTGTACGCACACGGCGCGGCCGCGGCGCTCGAGCCGTCTTCGCTCCGACGCGGACGAGCGGGGCTTCGCGCTCGCGTTGGTGGTGCTCCTCCTCTTCGCGATCGGGGTTGCCGGAGCGACCGGGTACCAGATCGTGCTGGCCGAGGCCACGCTTTCGGTGCAGAACTCCGAAGCCCAGCGGGCGTTCGCCATTGCACGGTCGGGGCTCGCCCGGTTCGTCGGGGAGCAGATCGGCCTGTTCCCCGACACCGCCACGTACGCGATCCTCGGCGGAGACGCGGTCGTCGTGGCCAGAAAGGTTTCGGACATCGACGACTACGAGACGCTCTACCTGCTCACGTCGACCGGAATCTATTCGGATCCCTCATCTCAGTCGGCTCCGGCCCGCCGCATCGTGCACCAGTACGCGATCCACAAGGAAACGCCTCTCGATTGGCTGGCGGCGTACACGCAGGCCGCCGGGAACCTCCGGGTGGATTCGGGCGCGTGGACGTACGGGCAGGACATTTCTTCGCCGTCGGTGTGCCCGGAGGGTGGCGGCCCCGACGTGCCTGCCTTCGCGCTCGGGGCCGGGAGCGCCCAGTTCGACCCCACCTACGTGGTGGCTCCTCAGGATTCGATCCGCATCGGAAGCTACCAGGCGATGGTCGACACGCTGGATCTGAACTGGGATCTGCTCACCGATCCGGCGTTCCCGGTCGATTACGAAGATCAGTGGCCGGGGTACATCGGGCCCGACTCCTTCCCGGTGGTGCGGTTCAACGCGAATCGCGTCGGCTACAACTGGACATCCGGCCAGGGTGTTCTGATCGTCAACGGAGACTTCGTACCGCGGGATGGGTTCTGGTGGTTTGGCGTCATCCTGGCGAAGCGCTTTCGGCCGCTTTCGTCCGGCGGCTGGTTTTCACAGTGGTTCACCGTGTACGGGCTCGTGGTGAGCGGGCTCGGCGACACCAAGAAGGACACCCACATCGGGCCTTACGGGCGGATCTTCTATCACCGCTGCAACGTCGTCAGGGCGGGCAGGGCTCTCGGTCACTTCAGGCCCATCGGCAGTACCTGGTGGGAGGAGTTCTGACGCGCGGTGGCAGAAATCACCTCCCTCCTCGACCTCGTCCAACGGATTCTGGACCACATCGAGGACGGCACGCTACGCTCGGGGTTCGAAGAGCCCGTGCACCGTGGGTCGGCCTCGGGCTTCACCTGTGTGGTGGGCGACGAACGCGACCCCGAGTCGCTTCTGCTCGTGGTGCGCCTCCAGGTGGTACGGGTGCCCGCCGGGATGGACGCCGCGGGCCGACTGCGCGAGCGCCTGCTCGCCTTGAACCATCAGCTGCGTGGCCGCGCGGCGTTCTCGGAGTCGCCCGAGGGGATCGTATGTCTCACCGCCGGACGCCCCGTGGAGGACCTGGATCCGGGCGAGGTGATCGACCTCATCCTGTGGACCTCGGAGCAGGCCGACGCCTACGACGACATCCTCATTGGGGAGTTCGGCGATGATGTCCGGATCTGAACCGCGGGAGGAGCTCGCACCTGGGGAAGCCGGTCGCCCGCCGGCGGGGGCGGACGGGCCCACCCCGGGGCCCGTGCGGCGTCCGCCGGAGCGCTGGGGCGCGGCCCCGGCCGTGCGTCGGCTCATCGCGTACTACGTGCTGCTCGCTCTGGTCGTGGCGGGGGCCGCCTACCTGTACCCCGACCAGGTCCGCGACGCCCTGGTCCTCGGCCGATTGCCCCACCTGGGCGGAGGCACGTTCGGACTCGAGGGCCCCACCGCGGGTCCGACCGCGGATGCCACGGCGGCGCCGACCACCGGCCTGCTCTTTGCCGCGTCGGCTCTGGTCGGCGGCCTCTTGCTGATCGTGCCCGTGGCCTGGACCTACATCATCACCAAGGGTCGGGCGGGCTACGCCCAGTCCGTCGTCCACACGCTCATCACGCTTCCCGTGGTCGTCACCGGCGTGGTGATCATCGTTCAGAACAGCCTCGCGCTTGCGTTCAGCCTCGCGGGCATCGTCGCCGCGGTCCGCTTCCGCACGACGCTGGACGACACGAAGGACGCCGTCTTCGTCTTCCTGGCAATCGGTGTCGGCCTCGCGGCGGGCGTGATGGCGCTCGGAGTCGCCGCGCTCCTCTCGGTCGGGTTCAACGTGGTGAACCTCGTTCTGTGGCGGCTCAACTTCGGCAACATCTACGTCGATCAACTGCGGCGTACGGGGGGACTCGCCATCGGCGACGTGTTGGCCGGGCCCGGTTCGGCCTCGACGGCGCTCGGCTTCGGTGATGCACACCTGCTGTCGGCGCTCTCACCCCGTGAGATCCACGAACTGGCGCAGAGTCGCGCCCGCATGGAGCGCTACCTCGACTCGGAGACCGATTCCCGGAAAGAGCGTAAGCACTTCCTCGTGCTGATGATCCACACCACCGAGGTGGGGGCGGCGCAGACCGTCGCCGAACGCTACCTCGAGCGCCTCGCCTCGCGCTGGCGCCTGGCCGAGATCCTACCCGGCGAGGGGAACGGCCAGATTCTCGAATACCTCGTCCGCCTGCGGCAGGGTGTCCCGGCCGGCCACCTGCTCGACTGCATCCGCCGCGATGCGGGCTCCGCGGTGCGGGCAGCCGAAGTGCGATCCCTCGAGGGCCTGCGTCGCTGACACATTACGTAGCATAGGGGGCTAAAGAGATTTTAACCTGAGCCGATCCTCCTTCATCGAGGCGCGCCGCGGCGGCGCGTCCCGAGCGACGCGCGCTGGAGCACGCCGGTCGCCGACCACAACGATGAAGGAGCTGAAGATGGATCACCCCCAGGAGGTTCGTGGGCGAGCGCGCCTCATCGCCGCCCTTCTCGGCCTCGCCTGCACGACGTTTCCCGCGGTGCTGAGCGCGCAGGAGGCCGAGCCCGTCGACTCGATCCGCCGCGCGACCCCGAGCGGCGAATACATCGATCCCGCGAGCTTCTTCCGTTTTCACGGTTACGTCACGCTGAACTTCTCCGAGGCGGGCTCCCAGCTCGGCAGCGAGGTGGGGGCAACGCCGCAGATTCTCGTGAGCGGGCTGAGCAGCCGCACCGGACGCAACGAGTCGGGTTTCAAGAACGATGCTGCGCTGTTCGTGGGCGGAGAGCCCTTCGACGGTGTGGGCACCGTGATGGAGATCCACTTCGTGGGTAACGCGATGGATCCGGTGCTCACCGAGGCGAAGATCACGTGGGACGTGGTCGACCGCGACGACGCTTCGCTGCAGATCGCTGCCGGTCGTTTCTGGTGGCCCTTCGGAATCCACAACGGCGAGTGGTTCAGCTCGGTGAACCGATTCGCGGCCATCTCTCCCGCGGCGGCCGAAGCCGTACCGGCCCACTACAACGAGGTCGGGTTCATGGCCGACGGCGCCGCCTGGCTGGGCGAGGGCGTGGGTCTGAACTACGTCGTCTCGGTCGGCAACGGTGTGCCCAGCTTCGAACTCATGCCCAACGTGATGGGCACGTCGATCGATACCAACGGCAACCGGACGCTCACGGCACGGGCCGGCCTGGTGTTCGGCGGCGACGTGCGGGTGGAGTTGGGCTTCAGCGGCGCCGGAGGCGACCTGCGGGCCGGCGAAGACGCCTCGCTGGCGAGCGACGATCCTCACCGCTACGCGGCCGACTTCGTGGCGTGGGGCCCCGACGTTCAGGTCCATGCCGGTGGCTGGGAGCTCAGCGGCTACTACTACCGATCGAGCGAGGATCTGGTCGGCGCCCCGCTATCGAGCCTGGACCGGGAGGGTCTTACGGTCGAGACGGCCTACCTCATTCCGGTCGACGGAGAGCGCTTCCGGGGTGTGTCGCTGCAGGCCCGGGGAAGCTTCGCGGACGAAGATCGTCTGGACGGCACGGTGTTCCGCCGGGTGCAGTGGGCCTTCGGCGGCACGCTCCATCTCACCCGGTCGCTGCGGGGCAAGATCGGCTACGTCGTGCAGCGTGAGGGGCTCGATGCGCCCGACATCTCGAACAACCTCTTCAGCATCAGCCTCACCGCCGAGTTCTAGGATCCGGCGATCGAGGCCCACCACACGGGAGGAGTTCGATCGATGTCATGGCACAATCGCCCGGGATCCGCACTGGCGGTGTTGTTCGCGCTGATCGCGTGCGCGCCCGCGGCGGCCGCGCAGCAGGTCGTCGGGCCCGAAAAGACCGCCGAGTTTCTGCTGCGGGCGCTGGGGTACGACCGCGCCCTGCCCGGCCGCACGGGCGCCACGGTCGAGATCGTCCTCCTCTACGCCGAGGACGAGAGCTCCGTGGCCGAACTCCAGGCCGCCTTCGAGGCGGCGGGGGCGGGGGGCGTGCAGGGCAAACCCGTTTCGATCACGCCCGTGCGGTTCGAGTCCGTCGCCCCCCTCCTCGATCTGGTCCGCTCGCGGAAGGTGGCAGCGGTCTACATCGGGGCCGACCTCGCCACGGCCCTGTCGTCCATCCAGCAGGTGACGCGGGCCTCGAAGGTGGCCTCGATGACCGGTGAGCCGCGGCTCGTGGAGCAGGGCGTGTCGCTCGGGGTCATCGACGACGGTGGGCAGCCCCGCATCACCGTGAACCTCCGCTCGTCCAGGGTGGAGGGGCTGCAGTTGTCCGCCGACCTGCTCGGCATTTCGAAGGTCATCCGATGAACGGTCCACAAGCTGCGAGAGAAGGCTCGCTCGCGACACGTCTGCAGGCGCGCTTCGCCGCACTCCCGATCCGGGGGAAGCTGGTCGTCATGATGTCGGCCGTGATCGTGCTGATCACCGGTGTGCTGCTGGTCCACTATCCGCGCCGTGAACGCCAGCTCGCGCGCGAGGCGCTCGACCTCAAGGCCACGGCGCTCGCCCAGCTCGTCGCGCAGGCGGCGCGGGTGGGGGTCGAATTCGAGGACCCCGTCTCGGTCGAAGGGGTGCTGAGCAACCTGAGGAGCGATCCCGACTTCGTGCGGGCGATCGTCTGGAGTGCGGACCACGAGCCGTTCGCGGCCGTGCCCGAGGGCGCGGCGCGCGGCGTCGAGCCCCCGGCGGCCGTAGGACTCTCCGAGCAGCTCGAGGCCGGAGGGCTTCTGAGAACGCTCGTGCCCGTGCGCGGGCCGAACGGCGATGTGCTCGCCACACTCGAGCTCGGTCTGGACCTGGCTCGAATCCGTGCCGACGCGACCAGGGGGATTCTGGCCACCGTGGGTCTCGCGCTGGCGATTCTGGTGTTCGGGCTGGTCGCGGCGTTCCGCATCGGGCGCATGCTGTCTCGCCCGGTCGTGCGGGCGCTCGACGCGCTGGAGGCCGTCGCGGCGGGCGATCTCGAAACGGAGGTGGTCGTCGAGGGCGATGATGAGCTCGGCCGCATGTCGGCGGCGCTGCGCCGGGTCATGGACACGCTTCGCGGCCTGACCGGAGAGATCGCTGCGGTCTGCGCCGCCGTGCGGAACGGTGACCTCGCCGTGCGGGGTGACGCGGCCCGCTTCGAGGGCGGCTTCGGCGCGGTCGTCGGGGCCGTGAACGACGTGGTCGAGTCGCTCGAAGCGTCGCACCACGCCATCGAAGACGAACACGAGCGGGCACAGGCCTTCCTCGCCGACCTGGGCCAGGTCATCGAAGCGCTCGCCGCGGGCGACCTGACCGTGCGCATGTCGGGTGCCTACGACGAGCGGTTCGACCGTGTGAAGGATGCGCTGAACCAGTCGATCGACCGGCTCGACCAGGCGTTCTCCGAGGTCAAGGCTGCCGCCGACCAGGTGGCCGCCGGCTCGGGCGAGATCAACAAGGGCTCGCGGGCCCTGGCCGAGGGAGCGAGCGACCAGGCCGGTGGCCTGCAGCAGGTCACGAGCTCGGTGCAGGACCTGGCCACGCGTACCCGCCAGAACACCGAGCACG
>RFGQ01000194.1 GCA_003695865.1 Gemmatimonadota bacterium
GGCGGGGCGCGCGGAACGGCAGTAACTTACCGGAACACCCCAGGATTCCAAGGCTCTCCGACCCCGGCCGCCATGACCGCACCCGCCGACTACGCCGTCCTGTTCGTGTGTCTGGGCAACATCTGCCGATCGCCGCTGGCCGAGGGCGTGCTCCGCCATCGACTCGCGGCCCGAGGACTGGACGCTCGTGTGGCGGTCGACTCGGCCGGCACCGGGGCCTGGCACGTGGGTGAGCCCGCCGACGCCCGCTCGCGGGCCGTCGCCCGGCGTCACGGCGTGATCCTCGACGGGCGCGCAAGGCGAGTGGATCCGTCCGACTTCGAGCGCTTCGACCTCGTGCTGGCGATGGACCGGTCGAACCTTGCGGACCTCGAAGCGCTACGCCCCCCGGGCGAAGTGCGGGCGCGGCTGGCGCTGTTCCGCGCCTTCGACCCCCTCGCCGACGGTGACCTCGACGTCCCCGACCCCTACTACGGCGGCCCGGACGGTTTCGAGCGGGTCTACGAGATCGTGGAGCGCGCCTGCGAGGTACTCGCCCACACGATCGAAGAGGAACTCGACGGCCCCGGCTGAGTCACCCCGGTGGGCCGGCCCTGTCGCCCCCGGTGAGCCGTGGTCACGGGCCGGCCGGCCTCCCGCGGGCGGCCGCCGCGGGTCAGGACGTCGGCGCGCCGCTCGCCGCCGACAGGGAACGCACCGCCTCGGCCATCCGCTCGATGCCCCGGTCGAGGGTCTCGTCGGCCGCGGCGAAGCTCATGCGCGCGTAGCGATCGTCTCCGAAGGCCACGCCCGGCACGGTCGCCACGCCTGCCGTCTCGATCAGCCACGAGCAGAAGGCGGACGAGTCGGGACGCTCGGCGTCGAAGAACCCGTCCACGCGGAAGAAGAGGTAGAACGCGCCCCCGGGCTCCACGAAGTCGACGCCCGGCAGCCGCTCGCGCATCCAACCGGTGACGGCGTTCCGGCGACGCCGAAATGCATCGACCATGCCCGCGACCGCCTCGGCGGTGCGAGCGCCCCCTGCGAACGCCGCCAGCGCCGCCACCTGTGAAGGCGTCGCCGCGTTCGAGGTCGTGTGGCTCTGCAGCGCCGAGATCTTCCGCGCCAGGTCGGTCGCCGTGTAGGAGAAGCCGATCCGCCATCCCGTCATCGCGAACGCCTTCGAAGCGCCGTCGATCAGCACCCAACGCGAGAGCGCGTCCTCATCCAGATCGAGGATGCTGGGCGCCCGCCCGCCCTCGGCCCCGTAGTAGATCGAGCGGTAGATCTCGTCGGCCACCACGCAGACGCCGTGGCGCTCAGCCCACCGGGCGACGGCGTCGAGCTCATCGCGGGAATAGACCGCCCCCGTGGGGTTGCAGGGCGAGCACAGGATGAGGCCTCGCGTCCGCGGCGTGCGTGCGGCCTCCAGACGGTCGGGATCGGCCTTGAAGCCGTTGGCCACGTCTCCGGCGACGAAGACCGGTTCCGCTCGCGTGAGCGCGACGATCTGCGGATAGCTGGTCCAGTACGGGGCGACGATCAGCACCTCGTCGCCCGGGCCGAACAGCGAGAAGCATGCGTTGAACAGGCTCTGCTTCGCGCCCGCGCTCACCACCACGCCCTCCCAGTCGACGTCCCGGCCCGACCACTCCGCCAGTGACTCGGCGATCGCGCGGCGCAACTCGGGCAGCCCGGGGGCGGGTGTATAGCGTGTCCGTCCCCGACGCAGGCCGTCGATGGCCGCGTCCACGATGAACTCCGGCGTGTCGAAGTCGGGTTCGCCGGCGCTCAGGTCGACGATGTCGCGACCCTCGGCCCTCAGACGTTTGGCGAGCGAACTGACCGCGATGGTTGCGGAAGGCTGAAGGCGGGCGATGTTTTCGCTGTAGGGCATGGGACCGCACCACGGTTCGTGTCCGGGACCGGCCGCTCGGGGCGGCCGGAAGCGCGAATATCGACTTCTCCGGGACCCCGATCAAGCAACGCCGCCTGCCCGACCCGCCCCGACGCGGGATCCGGGCCGCCGGCGTGGAAGCGAATGAGCCTCACCTTCCACTTCGACTTCGCCGACCCCGTGAGCCGTGTGCTCGATGTCTGGCTGCGCGCCGAGGGAGTCGACGTAACGCACGCGGCCTTCGAGTTCGCTCCTCCCCCCGGTCCGGGGCTCGACCCGTCCGACCGCGCCTGGCTCGAACGCTGGGAAGCGGCCGCGGCCACCTCGGCGGAACTCGGCGGCCTTCAGGTGCTGCCCCCTCGTCCACCTCGGGTGCCGCTGGTCCCGTGGACGCGCAAGGCGCACGAGCTCGTCTGCCTGGCCGACGAGCACGGCCTCGCGTGCGAGGCGCGGACCGCACTCTTCGTTGCGTTCCTCGATGAGGGCCGCGACATCGGTCGCGTCGACGTCCTCGTCGATGTGGGCGTGGCGCTCGGCCTCGACTTCACCGAAACCAAGGCCACGCTCGACGTGGATCGCTTCGCCGCAGACATCGAGCGCGCACGCGCCGCCGCCGCGTCGCGGGGCGTCGTGCGTCCGGCCACGCTCACGCGGAAGGACGAGCGTCTTGAAGCCCCCGCCCCGATAGGCGAGCTTCGAAGGTTTCTGGGCGAAGCAGCCCGGGAAGCCTGAACCCGGTCCGAGGGTGGACGACATGGCAGCCTACCAGAGAAAGACCGCGTGCGCTCCGGCAGAAGTGCTCGAGCGCGCCGACGACGTGCTCCCCGCCCTGCTCGGGCTCGCCAAGGTCAAGAGCTCGGGGCATCAGGCCACGTATGAGGGCGCCGAGGGCACGCTCACGATCTCGGCCCACCGGCATGGCCCCTACACCGAGGTCGTGGCCGGCACCGACCGCCTGCGCACGTCGCGCATCGACTACGAGGTCCAGCGCTTCCTGACCTCGCTGCCCTACGAGCCCGGCGACGCCGTGCGCCCGCTGCCGCTCGAGGCGGCCCACGCGCCCGACGCGCTTCCGGCCGAGGGCGCCTGATGGACTCGTTCGAGGCGCTCGGCCTGGGCCCCGAGGTGGTCGAGGCCCTGGCCGCCGAGGGGATCGAGCGACCCACGGCGCTGCAGGCCGCGGCCGTGCCGGTCGTGGCCCGCGGGCACAATCTGGTCGCCGTCGCGGGTCCCGGCGCGGGCACGCTGGCGGCCTGGGCCGCTCCGCTGTTCGACCGCGTGGAACCCGGGGGGGGACACCCCACCGTGCTCGTGGCCGTCCCCACCGGTGAGGTGGGCGAGGCGCTGGCCGACTCGCTCGGAAGAATCGCGCAGCACACGGGTCACGCGATCGCGGTGATCGCCGGCCCCTGGGCGCTGCCCGAGCGTGCCGACGTGGTCTTCGGCACGCCCGGCCAGCTCGCGGCCGCCACCGGCGACGGGCGCGTGGATCCGGCCGCCGTGCGGGCCGCGGTGGTGGTGGACGCCGCGAGCATCGAAGCACTCGGCGTGCTCCAGACGCTCGAGGGTGTGCTCGAGTTGCTCCCGGCGGAGGCGCAGCGGATCATCGTGACGCTTCCGGAGACGGACGGCGTGCGCGCGCTGGTACGAGCCCGGGTGCCCCGCGCCACGCACGTGCCGCCGCAGCCCGCCGCCGCCGAAGACGAGGGCCCCGTCGTGGAACGCGGCGACCTACACTACCACGTCGCTGCGGCCGACCGCGAGCGCGCCACGCTCGAGATCGTCGCGCGCCGCCTGACCGACGGCGACGCCCGCCACGCGGTCGTGTTCTGCCGCTCCGAAGACCGCGCCGCCGACGTGGGCGACTACCTCACGCAGCACGGCTTCCTGGCCGGCGCGCCCGGCGACGACTCGGCCCCGGTGTGGATCGCGGTGGACGCGCTCGAGGCGCGCGCCGCCATCACCGCATCGCCCGACCCCGACGCGGTGATCACCGTGAGCTGCGACGTGCCCGCCGACGAAGACACGCTCGACCGACGCCATTCTGCCGGTGGGGACGGCATCATCGTGGTGCTCCCCCGCGAGGTGGACCACCTCAAGGCGACGGCATTCGGTGCGGGCTACCGGCTGCGGCCCCTGCCGCTCGAGGTCACCGCCGTACCGCGTGACATCGCCCGCTTACGCGCCCGCATCGAAGAGGCGGCCGAGCAATCGCTCGGCGCCGAGATGCTCATCCTGGCCCCACTGTTCGAACGCTTCGACGCGGCGGCAGTGGCCGCCGCGGTGCTTCGGCTGCTCCGCGAGCAGGGCACCGACACGGCAGCGACGCGGACCGCTCCTCCGGCGACTCAGGCGGCCGAGGGCGCCGCGGGGGCACGGCCGTTCGTACGGCTCTACGTGGGCGCGGGACACCGCGACGGCGTGAGCCCCCGCGAGGTGCTGGGCGCGCTCTCGGGCGAAAGCGGCGTGCGAGGAAACTACTTCGGGCGCATCGACATTCGCGACACGTTCACGCTGGTGGAGGTCGATCCGACGGTCGCCGGCAAGGTGATCTCGGCCGCCAACGGCGTGAACATCCGCGGCCGCGCCGCCCGGGTGGACTACGACCGCGGCAGCCGTGAGAAGCCCGGCGGCCGCCCCCGCGGCGGGCCGCCCCGCAAGAGCGGACGCCCCCGGACCTAGTACCCCGCAGTCCGCCGGCGATGTCGCTCGGCCGCGGGGCCCGACGGCGCCGCCTGGTGCAAACGGCGCCCGTACGATCCGGAATCGGGCGCCACCGGCGACCGTGATCGCCCCCTCGTGACGAAGGCCGTGCCCCGCAGCGGGGCACGGCCTTCGTCGTCAACCTTCTCGGACCGACTCAGGGTCGGCCCCCGTCGTCTTACTGGATGGCGTCCTTGAAGCCCTTGCCCGCGCGGAAGCCCGGCGCCTTGGAGGCCGCGATCCGAATCGTGGCACCCGTGCGCGGGTTGCGTCCCGTGCGCGCCTTGCGGTGCTTGGCCTCGAAGGTGCCGAAGCCCGTGATCTGCACCCGGTCGCCCTTCTTGAGCGCCTTGGCGATGACGCCCGAGGGGCTGAACAGCGCGTCCACGGCCCGAGCCGCGTCAGCCTTGGTCATTCCGGTGGCGTCAGCGAGGGCAGCAGCCAGATCCGACTTGTTCATGAGGTCTCTCCTGAGAAGAGGGTCCGAGAGGATGTGTCGCGGCCCGCGTCACCCCGGAGCCGACTCGATGGCGTCGGCTCCCACGCCTCGGGCCGATCGTGCATGAGGTCACGGCCGCGAAACAACAGGCCAGGGGCCAGTTCGTGAGAAGGGTACACCCCACCCCCCCGAGCGTCAAGTGAAGATATGGCCGAAAACCCGCATTCTGCCTAGCTTCCAGCGGCCCGGGACCCCGCGCGGAGAAGGGCTACCCCGCACGCCCTGCGGGCGGGGTCCGCTCCGCCCCGCCCGAGCCACCCCCATCGACCCCAAAGCGAGAACACCCCGAGACGATGCAGGTCTTCGTTCGCAGGTTCGCCGCCGCCGCCGTTCTGTTCGCGGTGCTCGTGGTCGTGGGCACGCTCGGTTACCTGTGGATCGAGGGCTGGTCGTTTCACGACGCGCTCTACATGACCGTCATCACGCTGACGGCGGTCGGCTACCAGGAGGTCGCGCCGCTCAGCGAGGCGGGGCGGAACTTCACGATGGCTCTGCTGGGGCTGGGCGTGACGTCGATGGGCATCTGGTTCGCCCTCATCACCTCGTTCATCGTCGAGCTCGACCTCAAGGACGCACTCCGGAGGCGCCGCATGCAGCGTCGAATCGAAGACCTCAGCGACCACATCATCGTCTGCGGGGCCGGCCGCACCGGGCGCCAGGTGATGGAGGAGCTCGTGGCGATGGCCCAGCCGTTCGTGGCGATCGAACGCGACCACGGGCGGCTCGACGTGGTGCAGCGCACCTTCCCCGACCTGCTCTACGTGGAGGGCGACGCAACCCTCGACGTGAACCTCGAAGCCGCCGGCGTACGCAGGGCGCGCGGGCTCGTAACGTGCCTCTCGGCCGAGCCCGACAACGTGTTCGTGTGCCTTTCGGCGCGCGACCTCAACCAGCACATGACCATCGTCGCGCGGGCCTTCGAGGAGGACACCATCGACAAGCTCTATCGCGCCGGCGCGGACCACGTGGTGAGCCCCAACGTGAGCGGGGCGCTGCGCATGGCGTCGATGCTGCTCAGGCCCCAGGTGGTGCACTTCCTCGACATTGCGACCCGCTCACAGGGGCTCTCGCTGCGCCTCGAGCAGGCGCAGATCACCGCGGACTCGAACATCGCCGGGAAAACGCTCGCCGAAGCGGCCCTTCCGCAGGCAACCGGGCTGATCGTGATCGCGATCCAGAAGGAGCGGGACGACGACGAGCGCTTCGTCTTCAACCCGCAGGGTACGACGGTGCTCGAACCGGGCGACCGGATCATCGTGCTCGGCCAGCCCGAGCAGATCCGGTCGCTGCAGCGTTTCGTGGGCGGTTGACGTGCCGGAGTCCCGTCAGGCTTCCTCGGCCGCCTCGTCACAGCGGTCGCGCCAGCGCCGCACGAGGGTGACGACCAGGAATCCCACAGCCACGACGAAGGCGATCTTGCCCAGCAGGATGAGCAGCCCGAAGAGCATGCCCAGCAGCGGCGCCGCAAGCATCCCCAGCAGTTCCCACAGGATGGCCGCGATGAGCCCCGCTGCCGACAACTGAACGAACGTCTTCATCGTCCCTCACTCCCTGACCGATGGCGGCCGGCCCACGCACGCGCATGAAACACCCCTGCGGAGGGCCACCGGATGCCCGCTGCCCTACGCCTTCGACCCCGCGACGGTTTCAGAGGTTGCACGACGCACGACGGCCCCGACGGCCGTTCACGCCGCCGGGGCCGTTCCCGTTTGCGCCACCGCCCGTCACTTGTAGCGGTACGTCACGCGGCCCTTGCTCAGATCGTACGGCGACATCTCGACCTTCACCCGGTCGCCCTCCAACACCCGGATGTAGTGCTGGCGCATCTTCCCCGACAGATACGCGAGCACCTCGTGTCCGTTCTCGAGCTGCACGCGAAAGCGTGCGTTGGGGAGCACCTCGCTCACGGTGCCTTCGATTTCGATTGCGTCCTTTGCCACAGACTCCACTACCGTTCGGGTTCAGACCAGTGCAGCACAGACGATAGCACGCTTCCGCCCCGCCGTGCAACGGATTGCGGGTCGGGCGCACCGCTCCGGCCCCACCCGGATTCAGCGCCGGAAGCGATAGCTCACCTTGGCAAAGAGCCCGTCGGCCTGCGTGCGCACGTCGCGGAAGCGGAAGGCGTCGCCGTCCTCGAGGCGGCGTGTGTAGCCCACGAACACGACCGTGCCCGGCGAAGGCTCGTACGAGATGAGACCCTCCACGCTGATCTCGTTCGAACGTACCCCGGTGCGCACCGAGCACCCGTCGTCACCACAGAGCGCAACGGCGGAGCCGTCCCCAGGGTCGAACAGGTCGCCGCTCTCCTGGCTGCGGTACTCGAAGATGCCACGGACGAACAGCGCCCTGTTGAACTGGAACTGCGCCCGCAGACGGGGAATCGTCGCCTTGGAGTGCAACGCCCCGTCCAGCTTGCGGTACAGGCTCTCGTGCCTGAGGCTCAGGTCGGCCCGTAGCCGCGTCGTCGGCAGCAGGGTGAGGTTGATGTCGACACTCCGCTGGTCGGCGGGGGCGACCGGTACGCCGAGGCCCCGGTCGAAGATCGGGGTCTCGGAGGCCTCGAGCGTCACGCGCCCCCGAACCCTCTCCAGTCCGCTGGCGAAGAAGAACACGCGCAGCCCGTAGAGCCCCTCGAAGAGAGCCGGGTCCGGGCGGAAGGGGCGCGGGTTCTCAGCCGGGCCACTCACCAGGCCCTCGTAGGCCGCCGCCGGCGAGCGGAACTCGCCCCTGGACGCCGTCAGGAAGAGCGTGAAGTTGTTGCGCAGCGACAGCGACGCCTGCAAGCGCGCCTCGCCTTCCTTCCAGCGCCCCCCGTCCCAGAAGGTCTCGTGGTCCCAGAACGTCTCGAACTCGAACGCCGGCCCGACCCGCTCGACGAACGCACCCGGGCGGCCGTACCAGTTGTATGAGAGGCGACCCTGGGCGCGGGTGTCGCCTATCCGCCGGATGAAACCGCTCTCGGCCCGGAAGTCGGGGGCGATGTCTTCGAGCTCGGCGTTGAAGGCCAGCCCCCGGCTCGCCCGCGCGATCCGCGCGGTCAACAACTGCCCCGCGCTCAGGCCTCCACCGTCGTCGTCCCAACTCCGTGCGGTCTGGAGTTCCAGAGTCCAGCGACGTCGGAACACCAGCCTCGCATCGGCCCCGAGCACCCGGTTGAACACGTCGGCCGCCTCGGTACGGTCGGTATAGACCGCACCCAGCGTCGATGTGGCGCCCACGTCTCCCCGCACGCGGACCAGGTTGACCAGCACGTCGTCGGACCCGTCGCGCTCGTCGATCGCACCCAGGTAGCCCAGGCTCAGTCCACCCACCTTCCCCGTCAGCTTCGCCCCCGCGATCGGATTGGCGATCGTGCGTGTGAACACGAGCTGGGTCGGGAGTCCGAAGATCTCGGTGCCCTCGAGGAAGAACGGGCGCTTCTCGGGAAAGAACAGCGCGAAGCGCTCGTTGATGGCGATCTGCCCCGCGTCGGCTTCGACCTGGCTGAAGTCCGGATTGAACGTCCCGTCGAGCGTCAGATTCGACGTCAGCCCGTAGGTCACGTTGAGTCCGAAGTCGGGGTTCACTCCGCCCCGACCGAAACGACCGGCGTCGTCGAGCTCGCCGATACGCCTGGCGGTGAGAGCGGGATTCACTTCGAGGAACAGGCCGGGATCGAGATTGCGCAGGCCGGCCAACTCGCCCGCTTCGGCGAGCTTGTTCGGCTGAGACGCGAAGCTCGGCGCCCAGGACTGTTCGTAGCCGCTGCGCTGAATACGGCGCGTGATCTGCAGGCCCCACGACTGCACCGGCAGCCTGGGAAAGCGCAGGCTCTTGAACGGCACCCGGATCTCGACCGCGTACCCCCAGGATTCGATGCGCGCTCCCGACTCCCAGATGAAGTCGGGGTTGTCGTCGATGGGCGGGCCGAAGCGGCGATTGCCCCGTCCCCCCTCGAGCCAGATCCCGTCCTGCTGCACCCCGTAGGGGTTGACCGAGAACACGTAGGCGCGCCGCGAATCGTGGAATGTGTCGAGGATGACGCGTACGTAGTCGTCGTTGCGGGTGACGTTGTCGCGCTCGGCCATCGTGGCGCGCACGGCCCCCACTTCCGCGTCCAGCGCCCGGATGCCGAAGTAGATCGCCTCGTCGTCGACGAACACCCGTACCTCGGTGGGCTGCGAGGCGGGGATCCCCTCCGACGGGTCGAACTGGGTGAAGCCGGTGAGCAGGGGCGCTTCGGCCCACGCGGGCTCGTCGAGGCGACCGTCGACCCGGACGCCCGGATCGGCCAGGACCACCGCCGGCACGGAAAGCGCACCCTCGGCGCCCGAGAAGACGCCCGCCGGCGCGCGGCGACCGTCGCCGAGTGCCGTTGCGGCGCTCTGCCCCGTCGCGCGGCCGGGGCCGCCGAGCGAGGCGCTGAGCGCGCACGCGGCCGCGATGAGGAACACGCGAATGAATCTTGAAGGCACGGGCTCGTGCTCGGTCGATTGCGATCGATTGCGAACGAAAAGTCCCCTTGTGGACACTGCCGCCCGGGCGAACGTTGACGCCATGGTCGAGCCGTACAGCAGCGACGACGTGGCCGCACTGGCCGCCCAACTTCGCGAGCGGTCGCGCGCGGGCGAGGCCGCGGGCGAGGCGCTGCGCTGCCCTCTCTGCCGCGGACCGCTCGACGAGCGCGCCGTGCCCCCCAGGGCGGACGTGAGCTACGTGCGGGACCGCATCTGGTTGGTGTGCACGGCCTGCGCCCGCACGGCCGTGCTCGACCGACCCCACAACGCTCCATGAAC
>RFGQ01000195.1 GCA_003695865.1 Gemmatimonadota bacterium
CACCCACACGGCGCGCTCCAGGCCGTGGAGCACGTTCCAGGCCTGCTCGCGGGCGCGGTCCTGCAGGCGCCGGCGCTCGAACAGCCACTCCACCACGGCCACCGTGATCAGGATGCCGAAGATCTCGGTGCCCAGGTTGACCAGGAGCGTGCCCGACCCGGTCTCGGGACCCACCATGAAGGCGGCCAGAATGGTGCCCGCCGACGCGACGAGGAAGGCGGTTGCGACCAGCCAGCGGATCACAGAGGCGCTCGTCCGGATTGAGGTGTGCGGGCGCGCCGAAGGCGCGGGCCAGGGTGCGACGCTCAACTTGCAGGGGGGCTCGCGCGTCACACAAGGCGGGGTGGCTGCGCCGTCGGCAGAGACGATGGCTTCGGGGCCGATGGGCCACCCGGTGGACGGCGATCGAACAGGGAGGCGTGGATGGCGGAGGGTGATCGGGACGCGGCGGCGCAGGGGGGCGCGGCGGGACCAGGCCGTGCGGGCGCGGCGGGACCGGACCGTGCGGCCGCGGGTGGCGGGGGACGCCGCCGTGCCGGTGCGGCCCTGCTCGGCGCCGGGCTCGTACTCGCCGCGCTGCAGTTCGTGCCGGTGGAGCGCACGAATCCCCCCGTGGTGAGTGAGCATCGCTCCGTGCCCGCAGTCGACTCCCTGCTTCGCAGCGCCTGCTACGACTGTCACTCCAACGAGACACGCTGGCCCTGGTACGCGCGGGTGGCTCCGGCGTCGTTGCTGCTGGGGCGACACGTGCGCGAGGGACGCGGGGCCCTGAACTTCTCGGAGTGGCCGGCGTGGGACCTGGAGGAGCAGGAGCTCCTCGGCCGCCTCATCGTCGAGCAGCTCGAGGACGACGCCATGCCGCCCCGGACCTACCGGCTGCTGCATCCCGAGGCGCGGCTCGAGCCCGCAGAGCGCGCGCGGATCGCGGACTGGTTCAGGCCCGCGGAGGTGCTGGACCCGCTGGGGCTACCCGGCGGATGACGTCGAGGGCTCGGGGGGGAACCCTTCGGCCCTGTCGAACTCGGCCACGCAGCGCGGGCACAGCCCGTGCGAGACCGGCGCTCCGCTGCGCCGGGCGAACTCGTCGATCGGCGTCCAGTGGCCGTCGGAGCCCTTGACCGCCTTGCACGACGCGCAGACCGAGAGCCGTTCGCCGAGCACGCCCGAAAGCGCACGCTCGAGCTGGTCGACCAGGCGGTCGCGTTGAAGCTGCGCACGCCGGAAGTAGACGAGCAGCACGCCGAGCGCGGCGGTCGTCTGCAGGGTCGAGGCGAGGATCTGGCCGAGCGTGCTCCAGGGCGGAGTATCCGACACGAAGGGGAACGCGAGTTGCAGGAGGCCGAAGAGCACGAACGCCACGGCCGCCACGAAGCGCTCCGCTCCGACCTCGGCACCCCGCCTTGCGAACGCCAGACCCGCCGCGATCAGTGCCACGGACAGGATCGCGTAGTGCGGTACGGCCCACCAGACCCCTCGGGGCGTGGCGAATCCGAGCGCGAGCTGATAGGCGGCGTCGGTCGTCAGCGCGAGCGCGGCCCACACCGGGAAGGGGCGGCCGAGCATGGACGACGCGCCCCAGAGCACGAACACCGCCCGTCCCACCGCCAGCATCGCCAGCACCGTGCCGCCCGCCGCGAGGCTCGCGTCCGCCTCGGCGAAGGCGAGCAGGTAGCGGCCCGCCCACAGGACCCACGCCAGCGCCCAGAACGCCAGATACCGCTCGCCGCTGCGGCGATAGAGGTAGAGGAAGATGCCGGCGACGACGGCCGAGGTGAGCAGGGGCGCTCCGGCGATCATCAGCCGGTCATGCATGGAGAACCTCGACCGGGGGGGGCGGTCGGGCCGGTCGGCCGCCGCTGTGGATCGCGGCCGGAGCCGCAGCCTGCACAGGAGCCATGCGCGTGCGTCGATCGATGGGGGACTGTGGACCACAACCTGCGGTTGCAGCTTGCCAGCCGCAAGAACGGGCGCTGTCCGCGGGGGACTGGGCCGCCGGCTCCCGCTGTCTCACCTTATCGCGGGCGGGCACCGCTCGGCGGCGGTGCCCGAGCGTAGCGCGGCGTCGGTCCACTCCACCGGACGGGGCGCCGACCCGCATCCATCACCAGGGAGGAGGGAAGAGATGGCCGGACTGGCCCTGATCACCGGAGCGTCGAGCGGCATCGGCGCGGAGCTGGCCCGCGAACACGCGCGCCGGGGGGGCGACGTGGTGCTCGTCGCCCGCCGCGCGGACCGGCTCGCGGACCTCGCCCGTGAGCTCGAGTCGGAACACGGCGTGCGCGCGCACACCGAGCCCCTCGATCTGACCGCCGACGGGGCGGTCGAGCGGCTGGTGCGGGCGCTCGAGGAACGGCGCCTCGTGGTCGACGTGCTGGTCAACAACGCCGGCTTCGGCGGGCAGGGCCGTTTTCACGAGCGCGAGTGGCGGCTCGATCAGGCCATGATCCGCCTCAACGTGATGGCGCTCACCGAGCTCACCCGCCGCCTCCTGCCCGGCATGGTCGAG
>RFGQ01000196.1 GCA_003695865.1 Gemmatimonadota bacterium
GCTCACCACACCGTCGCCGCGGGACGAATTCCGCAGAATGGCAGCGGCCCCCTCGGCACGGGCGAGTTCGGCCACGGCCTGCGCAGTTGCGCGGCGCGCGCGGAACTGGGCGATGCGCCGCTGCCGTTCCTCGGGCGACATCGCCGGACGGCGGTCCCCCCCATCGGAGGGCGGCTCGAGCAGGTCCTCGAGCGGCGTCCGCCGCGGGCGATGTTCGAACTCGGGCGTGACGGCAGCCGGCGGATCCACCAGCACGAACGCCCCCGCCAGCTTACCCCGGTAGCGAGCCACGTCCTCGGGCGAGGTCGCCTCCACGACGACCGCGGGCCCACGCACACGGCCCTGGGTGCTGCCGCTCCACGCCAGCGGTTGCCCCTGCAGCGGCTGGCGGTAGGGAGTGAGGATCATCCCCGCGTACGAGACCAGCTCCCAGCCGGTGCCGAACTCACCCCAGGGTTCGATCTGCACGCCCTCGAGCCCCCAGGCGCGGAATCGCCCGGCCGTCCACTCGTTCGCGGCCTTCATCGCCGGAGACCCGGTGAGTCGAGGTCCGATCACCTCGGTGAGGTGACGGGCAAGTGACTCGATCTGCGAATGCTCGAGGCCCTCCTCGCGGATGCGCTGGACCACCTCCAGATCGACGGCCTCCTGCGCCACCTGAGCCGTGAGGGGGGCGGCCCCGGCGCCAAGCGCCAGACCCACGAGCGCCAGGGCCGCCGCCGCGCGGCGGGCGCGTGTGTCGAGAACTCCCATCGTTCCATCCTCCCTGTGAGACAGCCTGTGTAGCCGATCGTCCTCGAGACCGCAGCCGTCACGCTACGCGGGGCGGCCGCGCCAGGCCAGAGCGGGCCCGTGGCGTACAGCCGTTGCCGCCCCGCTCGGGGCCGCTCTATGTTCGCCGCTCGACGCGCGCCCGGCTCGCCCCGCGTGAGCCCGGACGCATGACCGTGTTCGTGTGGAGGGGTCCGATGTCCGCCGTCCGATGCTCCGTAGTCCGCCACCGCGCCCCGCTGTCCGGCGGGGCCGTCCTTCTCGCCGCCGCGCTCCTGCTCGCCTCGGCCGCCCCATCGGCCCTGCGCGCCCAGGACGTGCCCTGGTCGCCGATGAATCCGGGGAGCGACAACATCGAGGTGCTCGGGCACCGGCCGCTCGGCCCGCGGCTCAGCGTCTCGGACCTCGACATCGAGCAGGAGCTGTCGCGCCCCTACGTCTACGTGGGCCGCATGGTCTACGGCGACGAGGGACCCAAGGGCCTCGACATCCTGAGCATCGCCGATCCCGAGAAGCCCGAGGTGCTCTACGAGTGGCGCATCGAGGACCAGGACCTGCACCTGCGCACCGGCGGCATGGACGTGAAGCACTTCAAGCTCGACGGCCGCTACTACGTGGTGCAGTCGCTCCAGTTCGGACAGGGCGGCCCCGACACCGACCTGGGCGCCGTCGTGCTCGACGTCACGGGGCTCCCCGACCCCTCGACCGTGCGCGAAGTGGCCCGCATCCGCGACACGGAGCACCCCGGCGGCTTCCACAACATCTTCATCTACAAGCACTCGGACGGACGCGTGCTGCTGCTCACCACCGTGCGGGCGCCGTGGGCCAACGTCTACGACCTGGCGAAGGTGGTGGACGGTGACGCCTCCGACGCGCTGGTGGGGCGCATTCCCGTGCCGCAGGGGCCGGGCGCCACGGGTAGCCGGGGCTACCACGACTTCTACGCCGCCTGGCATCCGGATTCGGGGCAGGACCGCTTCTACGGCGGCGGCACGGGCGGCTACTACGTCTACAACATCACCGACCTCGACAACCCCGAACTGCTGGTCACACTGACCGGCATCAGCGGTGTCGCGTTCGGGCACACGTTCACGCCCAGCCCCGACGGGCGCTACGTCGTCGCCGAGACCGAGTACCAGTTCGCGCCGCTGCGCATCTTCGACCTGCAGCCCGCGCTCGAAGGCCGCGTACGCAACATCAACCAGCCCATCGCCGGCTGGACCGCCGACTGGCGCAACCTCACGCACAACCACGAGGTGCGCTGGCCTTACGTCTTCGTCTCGGGCTACTTGGACGGGCTCCAGGTGTTCAGCCTCATGGATCCGAAGAACCCCGTCACGGTCGCCTATTACGACACGTATCCGGGATCTCCGAACGAGGACCGCTACCCGATGTTCAACGGCGCCTTCGGCGTGGACGTGCGCAACGCCGACGGGCTCATCGTGGTGAGCGACATGACCACCGGCCTGTGGACCTTCCGCATGGAGGGCTTCAGCGGCTGGAACGGCGAACACTGGGGCGTGCCCGATATCTCGAGCGCGCAGAAGTGGGACGAGGCGCCCCGGCGGCGGCCGATCAGTTAGGGGCGGCGTTCACCGTCCGGTAGTTGCCGCCGATCGGCCGGGCCGGATCACCCTCGGCGCCGTGGCCCCAGGCGATCTCGTCGATGGCCTCGATCACTTTCTTGCTCAGCGGGGCGTAGCAGAAGCCCTTACAGAGATGGGTGACCTCCCGGGTCTGGCCCTCGGCCGCGCCCGGCACCGGCTCCGTACGCGTGTGGCGAGGCAGCCACTTCGATACTCTGCGCACGAGCTTCTCTTCGTCGCGTACGACGACGTCCGCAACGCTGAGGAACGCCATCCCGACCGTATGCACGTATTCGTTCAACGTGCCGGCGTACGCGACCAGCGTGTAGAACGTGATCCGGTGCCGCAGGATGGCGGCGGCGAGGTCGAACGCATCCAGGCAGGAGTTCACCGCCTTGGCCGCGGCAAGTTCGAACTGCTCACAGGCCGCATCGAAGTCCTTCCAGGCTTCGCCGAGATCCTCGAGCGTGTCGAGCACCGACTCCAGCTCCAGGTCCATGAAC
>RFGQ01000197.1 GCA_003695865.1 Gemmatimonadota bacterium
ACGCGGTGGCGGCGTCGACCGCCGCCACCGCGTCGAGCGGGGCATCACCTGCGGGCGCGGCCTCGGCGCCGGCCTCCATGCCCTGGCCGCGCCCTTCAGCGTCGCCGGCCGCCGCCGCGTCGGCCCCCCGCTCGTGAGCCTGTCCGCCCTCCGCACCCCCGCCCGGCGCCGGCGGCAGGTCGTCGACCACGTGGGTCCAGGCGGGGTCGACCGCGAGGTCCGGGGCCGTGCCGGCCGTAGTGAGGACCACGTCGGCGCCCACCCCCTCGAGCGCCCGTTCGAGCTCGGGTGCGGTGAGCTGGGGGTTGAGGGGCACGAGCACGGCCCCGGAGCGGCGCACGGCGTGCAGGGCCACCACGGCGGGAACGTCGGGGTGCGCCACCAGAGCGACGACGCGCCCCGGCGCCACACCGAGCGGCTCCATCCGCCGGGCCATGCGGCCGACGGCGGCGTGCAGCTCGGCGTAGGTCCAGCGGGTGGACGGGTCTTTCAGGGCGGGCGCGTCGGGGGCGCGCGCCGCCCACCAGGCCACGGCGTCCACGGGCCCGCTCACCGGCCGCCCAGGACGAACCCCAGGGCGAGGAGCCCCCCGTAGAGGGTCACCACCCGGGCCGTGCCACCCAGCGCCGGAATGAGCGCGCGCGGGTCGTCGGCGCGCAGCACCCTGACGAGCGGATCGCGCGCGCTCACCAGCGCGGCCGCGGCGAGCAGCGTGGTGGGCGGCCAGGCGAAGCGGGCCACGCCCACGAGCGGCACGGCGAGCGCGAAGGCGAGCAGCAGCACGTACTCGGCGCGCGTGCCGTGGCGGCCCAGGCGCACCGCGAGGGTGCGCTTACCGGCGGCCCGGTCGGTGTCGATGTCGCGCAGGTTGTTGGCGACCAGGATCATGGTGTTGAGGGCACCGATCCCCGCACCGGCCCACAGCGCGTCGGCGGGCAGCGCGAGCGCCTGCACCCACACCGTGCCGCCCACCGCCACGAGCCCGAAGAACACGAACACGAACAGATCGCCCAGCCCGTGATAGGCGAGCGGGAACGGCCCGCCCGTGTAGGCCACCGCGCACACCAGCGACGCGAGGCCCACCCACACGATCGGCCATCCCCCGACGCCCACCAGATACACGCCGACCAGGAACGCCGCCGCGAGCACCCCGAGCATGACCCGCCGCACCCGCTCGGGCTCCACGAGCCCGGCCTGCGTCACCCGCGTGGGCCCCACCCGCGCCTCGGTGTCGGAGCCGCGCACGAAGTCGTAATAGTCATTGGCCAGGTTGGTGGCGATCTGGATGAGCAGGGCGCCCACCAGGGCCGCCGCGGCGGGCAGCGGCGCCAGCGCACCGCGCCACGCCGCGTATCCCGTGCCGATGAGGACCGGGGCGGCGGCGGCCGACAGCGTACGCGGCCGGATGGCCATGAGCCATACGCGCAGCCGCGGCGGAGCGGCCTCCGCGGCCTGCTCGGCCGGGTCCGAGGGGTTCACGAAGCGGCCTCGTTCGCGCGCGTCAGGCGGCCGCGCTCACCACGGCAGCCAGGGGTACTTCCGGAAGTCGGGCTTCCGCTTCTCGAGAAACGCGTTCTTGGCCTCCTGCGCCTGCTCGGTCATGTAGAAGAGAAGCGTCGCGTTCCCGGCGAGCTCCTGCAGCCCCGCCTGGCCGTCCACTGCGGCGTTGAACGACGACTTGAGCAGGCGGATGGCGAGCGGGCTCTTGTCGAGAATCTCCTGCGCCCAGGTCCAGCCCTCGGCCTCGAGCCGGTCCACGGGCACGACCGCGTTCACCAGGCCCATGTCGAGGGCCTCCTGGGCCGAGTACTGGCGGCAGAGGTACCAGATCTCGCGCGCCTTCTTCTGGCCCACGATGCTGGCCAGGTACGACGCGCCGAAGCCCCCGTCGAAGCTGCCGACCTTGGGCCCGGTCTGCCCGAACACGGCGTTGTCGGCCGCGATCGTCAGGTCGCAGATCACGTGCAGCACGTGGCCGCCCCCGATGGCGTATCCGGCGACGAGCGCGATCACGGGCTTGGGCATGCTGCGGATGTAGCGCTGCAGCTCGAGCACGTTGAGGCGCGGCACCCCGCTGCCTCCCACGTAGCCCGCGTCGCCGCGTACCCGCTGGTCGCCACCCGAACAGAACGCGTACTTGCCGTCGGCGGCCGGGCCCTCGCCCGTGAACAGGATCACCCCGATCGAGGTGTCTTCGCCCGCGTGCCGGAACGCGTCCTGCAGTTCGAGCAGCGTCTCGGGCCGGAACGCGTTGCGCACTTCGGGCCGGTTGAAGGCGATGCGCGCGACGCCCTCGGCGCGCTTGTAGGTGATGTCTTCGTACTCGCGGACCGTCGTCCACCGAGGCTCGGTCATTCGAAAACTCCCTGGTCGAGCACGTCGAGCGCCGCGCTGCGGACGGCGTCCGCCGCGGCCAGTCGCATGCGTTGGTTCTCGTCGCGGTCGGTGCGGATCTCGACGATCGCCGGCCCGCCCACGTCCACGACTTCGCGCAGCGCGTGGCGGAAGCCGCGGGCTTCGGGTACCAGACGATACGCCAGCCCGTGCAGGGCTGCGAGGTGCCTGAAGTTGAGGCCGTGCGGCGTGGCGAAGTATTCGGTGAAGGCGGGCTCCTGCTCGCGCACGGGAAGCATGTGGAAGATGCCGCCCCCGTCGTTGTGCAGCACCACGAAGACCACGTTGAGCCCGTAGCGCGCTGCGGCCTGCAGCCCGTTCGCGTCGTGGAAGAAGGCGAGGTCGCCCACGATCGCCAGGGTGAGGCCCTGGCCCGCCGTCCTGGGCGCCCCCGGCTGCACCTCGGCCCCGGGCGGCTCCCCCGCCCCACCGTGCCCGGCACTCAGCCCCGCGGCCGTCGAAACGATGCCGTCGATCCCGCTTGCGCCCCGGTTCCCGTGCACCTCGAGCGGCTTGGGGCGCGCGGGCACGAACGCATCCAGATCGCGCACGGGCATCGAGTTCGACACGAAGAGGCGTGCGCCGGCGGGCGCCACGGTGACGACATCGGCGACCAGGTCGCCTTCGAAGGCGCCCTCCCGCGGGCAGGCTTCGAGCTGGGCGCGGGCGGCCTCGTCGAGACGCTCCCAGGCGCCACGCCACGGCGCGGGGGCCAGCGTGTTGGGCACCCGGTCGGTGAGCGCGTCGAGAAACGCCGCCACGTCGGTCACCACCACATCTCCGGCCACCGCCCCGTGGTCCTTCCACAGCCCTCCGGGATCGATCACG
This sequence comes from Gemmatimonadota bacterium, assembly GCA_003695865.1. Lineage (GTDB taxonomy): Bacteria > Gemmatimonadota > Gemmatimonadetes > Longimicrobiales > Gaopeijiaceae > J028. Next base: position 3,223 of record RFGQ01000197.1, read on the forward strand.
ATCTGCCGGACGTCCGTCCAGCGCTCCAGCGCGCCCTGCAGCGCCGCCGACGTGGGCGAGCGCCCCACCCGCAACACCAGGTCGGGCCGAACCCTGCGCTGGACCTCGGGGTCTCGCAGGAAGAGGTCGTAGGCGTCCACGA
>RFGQ01000023.1 GCA_003695865.1 Gemmatimonadota bacterium
GCGGACGGGCGCGCTCGGGCGGCCGCTCCGGGGGGGCGCCGCGCCCCGGCCGGGCCACGCTCGGGCGGTCGGCCGTATGGGTGCCGGCGCTCGTTCTGGCGCTCGGTTGCGTGGCTCCCGACCGGCCGACCCGCCTCGAGGGCGGGTTGCCCGAGCGGACCCTGCTCGGAGGGCTCGCGGTGGCGCAGGAGCGGGTCGCACCCGGCGTGAAGCACTTCGTCGTACGCAGCGAGGAGGGGCCGTGGACGGTCCACCTGTTGAGCGCCGACCTCCGTCGCTGCGACCTGGCCCTCGACGTCCTCACGGCCGAGCGCGGTGCGCCGCCGCGGCCCGGGCTGCGGCGTGTGAGCGACATGGCCGCACGCGAGGGAGCTCGCGTGCTTGCGGCCGTGAACGGCGACTTCTTCACCCCGGGCGGTCGTCCGCTGGGGCCGGAAGCCAGCGGGGGCCGTGTGCGCTGGCCCCGTTCCCGCCCGGCGCTCGCCTGGTCGCCCGACGGCGGGGTCTGGGTCGGGCGAACCCGGGTGGTGGGCGACAGCGTGCTGTGGGCCGGTGCCCCGTTGCCCCACCGTGCGGGGGGGCTGCTGACGCGGGTCGTGGGCGGTGACCCGCTGCTGTTGGTGGGGGGACGGCGCGCCGACGAGGGCGCGGTCCGCGAGCGGCCACGCTTCGCGGCCGGCCGGCATCCGCGCACCGCCGCCGGCTTCGACCGTGAGACGGGGCGAGCCTGGTTGGTCGTGGTCGACGGCCGCCAGGGCCGCTACTCCGACGGGATGACGCTTCCCGAATTGACGGCGCTGCTCGAGGCGCTCGGCGTGGACGACGCCGTCAATCTGGACGGCGGGGGCTCGTCGGTGATGGTGGTGCGGGGCCGCACGGTGACGCACCCTTCCGACCCGGACGGCGAGCGCCCGGTGGTGAACGCCCTGGCGGTCGTGCGTGACGCGTCACGCTGTGCGGCTCCGGTGGAGCGCCTCTCGCCCTGATGCGCCGGGGAGGCACCGCGGCGCAGACCCCGATGCCGGCGCCGGACGCGCCCGGCGGTCAGAACCGTATCCGCAGCCCCGCAAAGAATGACCGCCCGGGCCCGGGCTCGTAGTAGCGGCCGCCGAATGCGTTCACGGTGACCGCCGCCGCATAGGCTCGGTCCGTCAGGTTGTCGAGCGCGACGAACGGCTCCAGCGTCGCGGCGCCGACGCGCAAGGGTGCGGTGCCGGCCCGCAGGTCGAGCAGCACGTAGCCCGGGGCCGCCTCACGATTGCCGTCGTCCACCGGCACGGCGCCGACCGCCAGGGTGCGGAACTCGATCCAGGCTCCGCGCGCCGTACCGCGGGCACGGACGTCGAGCCGGTGGCGCGACACGCCCGGCACCCGGTTGCCGGCCAGGTCCGTTCCGTCGAGCTCGTAGCGGTCGAAGACGGCGTCCACGAACGTGTACGCGGCCTGCATGTGGAGCCACCCGGCCGGGTCGGCCGACGCCGTCGCCTCCACCCCCCGGTAGGTCGAGGCGCCGGCGTTGCGGAAGAAGGTCCGGCCGGGCTGGGCCGCATCTTCGAACGGTACCAACTCGTCTTCCAGGTCGGTCGTCCAGGCCGAGACTTCGGCACGCGCCCGGCCCGCGGCGCCGGCCCAGGCGGCGCCCACCTCGAGGGAGACCCCGCGGGTGGGATCGAGGTCGGGATTGAAGCCGCCGCCCCCGTCGGGCCGGTTCACGAGTTCGGTGGTCGTGGGGGTCTCGAACGAGGTCGCCACGGCGGCCCTGAACTCGAACCCTCCCCCGGGGGCCACGTGCAGGCCCGCCGTCGGACTGAGCGCGTCCAACGCTCTCGACAGCGCCCCCTGACCGGCGCCCAGCCGATCGTCCACCCGAAAGGTGGTCCGGTCGTAACGAACGCCGCCCTGTAGCCATACGCGGTCGTTGAAGGGCGCCCGCACCTGTGCGAAAGCTCCGAGCGCCCGCACACGCTCGAGTTGGTCGAGCGTGAGCGCGCCGGGGCGGCCCATGTCGTTCTCGAAGTTGCGGCGATCGTCTCGCTGGACCTCCCACTCGAGTCCCGCGAGCCAGGTGACGACCCCCGTTCGTGTGGTGTAGCTGCGGGCGACCAGGGCGCGTGCCCCCCAGGCCCTGCGATCGAGGTCGATCACGCGCGGCACGATCGGGTTGTCGAGGTCGCGGGTGATCCCCCAGGCCGCCGCCCGGGCCTGGAGGCCGCCGACGGCGCCGGTCCACTGGGCCCCCAGCTGCCCCTGCCGAACGTCCTTGCGGGCGCCCTGCACGATGTTGAACCC
>RFGQ01000198.1 GCA_003695865.1 Gemmatimonadota bacterium
CATCCCGTTTGCGATCGAAAGCACGATCGGGCGGGACATCCGAACCACCGCGCGGCTCAAGGTGACCGACGGCGAAGTGGCTACCCTGACCGTCCAAATACCGGCGATGGGACGCTTCGAAGGCGCGTTCACATGGACGCCGGCCGCTCCCGGTGAACCGGAGGGAATTATTGAAGCCCGGGCACAACTTCTGGTGACTTCCCCACGGCCTTCGAAGTCCCCCGGAGGGGGCGTGACGTCCGCCAACGGGAGTCAGTCCCGGCTTCACGGGTGTTGGCTCAATAACGAGAGCCTCCGGCACACCGTACGCTGAATCTAGGGGAGCCCCGGGCTCCCGTCCACCACGAAGATCGGCCGCCGAGACTCGCATCTTGAGCCTCCGGAGAGGCTCACCCACCCCACTCGAGGTCGCCCCCGCACGGAACCGGGGTGTCGCACGGCGGAAATCTTTTCCCGGTCCAGGGGCTCATAGCACCCGCCCCCGCGTCGCGTCGCCCACTCCGGCGAAGTTCGCGAAGTCTTTACTCTCCATGGCCTTATGCCACCTCCAACCTGCGCTCCGGGAGGCGCCCTAGGCGCGGCATGCGTCTTGAACCTGCTCCATGCGAGATCACGATCCACGCGCTCACCGGAGCACGTTCACATGAAGGCACGCCTCCACGCAGACGGATGGCTGGACATCAGCGACCGTCGCCGCGTCCGCACCCCCGGGAATTGGTCCGTTCAGGTTGAACCGGCAGACGAGGCCGAAGCGCTGGCCTTTCTGCTCTCACACGCCTTTCCCGGCCACCGCCGGGTGGTCAAGCGCATGAGCGCAGGTGATCGGCGTAAGATCAAGCTCGCGATGTGGGCCGACTCGGTGAGCGAGCGTATGGCGCTGGTCGACCGGGTATGGCGCAACATCACCGAGCCGGTGAACCCGCCCGACGACGGCGGACAGCCGCAGCTCGTGCAGGTGATCCGCTACGGCGACGCCTGGGTCTACCCCCTCTACCTGGACGGCAGCGTGACCCGCGTGCTCCCGCACGGGGGCCTACCCGCCCCCGTGCGGGACAAGGCGCTGCGCCGCCGCGAGCTGCAACTCGACCTCAGCGAGGGCTGACGCCGGCCGCGGCCGGGGTTCTTCACGGCCACGCACCAGGCCACCCGCATACACTCCGATGACGCCGGCGGGCCGGTCACCGATCCCCTCGAGGCAAGGGAAACACGGTCGGTGTCCGGTCCCCGGCGCTTCGCTCGCCCGGGTTACTCGGGCAGCCCGGGCTCCGTCATGTCGCGGACGTCGAGCGCCTCCTCGAGCACGTCCGGAGGCAGCAGGCCCTCCTCGATCACGACCTCGCGCACCGAGCGTCCCTCCCGCGCGGCCCGCTTGGCCACTTCTGCGGCCCGGTCGTACCCGATGTAGGGGTTGAGCGCCGTCGCGATCGACGGGTTCTTCTCGAGCAGCTCACGAGCCCGCTCCTCGTTCGCCTCGATGCCGACCACGCAGCGGTCGGTGAACGCGCGGGCCATGTTGGCGAGCAGCACGATCGACTCCAGGAGCGCGTCGGCCAGCACGGGCATCATCACGTTCAGCTCGAAGTTGCCGCGGCTGCCCGCGACCGTGACGGTGGTGTGGTTCCCCATGACCCGCGCAGCCACCATCATCATGGCCTCACTCATGACCGGGTTCACCTTGCCCGGCATGATCGAGCTGCCCGGCTGAATCGCCGGAAGCCGGATCTCGAACAGACCCGAGGTGGGGCCACTCCCGAGCCAGCGGATGTCGTCGGCGATCTTGGTCAGCGACACCGCCACCGTGTTGAGCGCGCCCGACGCCGACACCGCCGCGTCCTTGGCACCCTGCGCCTCGAAGTGGTCTTCGGCCTCGCGGAACGACAGCCCCACGTACTCCGAAATCCGGGCGATCGCCTTCTCGGCGAACCGTTCGTGCGTGTTGATGCCCGTGCCGGTAGCCGTGCCGCCGAGCGCCAGTTCGGCCAGCTCCTCCGACCCGCGCCGCACCCGCTCGATGCAACGTCGAACCTGCATGGCGTAGCCGGCGAACTCCTGTCCCAGGCGCACGGGCGTCGCGTCCATGAGGTGCGTGCGGCCCGACTTCACGATGTGGTCGAACGCCTCGGCCTTGGCCTCGAGCGCGGCCTGCAGGTGCTCGAGCGCCGGGACGAGCTCTTCTTCGATGGCCGCGCGTGCCGAAACGTGGATGGCCGTGGGGATCGTGTCGTTCGACGACTGGCCGAAGTTCACGTGGTCGTTGGGATGCACCCGGTCTTCGCCCAGCAACTGGTTCGCCCGGTGCGCGATGACCTCGTTCGCGTTCATGTTCGTGCTCGTTCCCGACCCCGTCTGGTAGATGTCGAGCACGAACTGGTCGTCCCACCGCCCCTCGGCGACCTCGGTGGCGGCCGATGCGATCGCCGCGGCCAGGTCGTCGTCGAGGAGTCCGAGTTCGGCGTTGGTCTCGGCGGCCGCCCGCTTGATCAGGCCCAACGCCTGGATGAAGCGCCGCGGAAACCGCCGACCGCTGATCGGAAAGTTCTCGAAGGCGCGCTGCGTCTGCGCACCGTACAGGGCGTCGGCGGGCACCCGGACCTCGCCCAGGGAGTCCCGCTCGATGCGAAAGCCGTCGCTCATGGCCTCGATTCCTCTACCGGTGGGGCGCGCGAAGCGCCCGGTTTCTCGACTGAGGCGGCCCCGGGTAGCGAGCCCGCGCATCGCGCGCGCCCGGCCGTCCCCACGAGCCGCGATCGGAATCTAGCAGACTGCCGCGGGCGCGTTGTAGGCCGGAGCGCATCGTACGCCGGCGCCCACGACCGCAGCAGGGGGTGGCCGCGGCGGCGCCCAGCTCAGCGGCGCGGCGGTCGGCTGGGGCGCATCTCGATGCGCGAGGCAAGGGCGTTGTCGGGGTAGGAAACCACGTGCAGCACGGCCCGGGCGATGTCTTCGGGCTGCAGCTTCCACGCTCCCTCGGGGCCCGGCTCATGATCGTTGAACCAGGTCTCGACCGATCCGGGCATGACGATGCTCACACGCACACCCTGATCGCGCACGTCGAGCATCATCGCCTCGGTCATTCCGAGCAGGCCGAACTTGCTCGCGTTGTATCCGACCCCGCCGGGGAACGTGTTGCGGCAGGCCAGCGACCCGATGTTGACGATCCAGGCGTCGTCGCTCGCCAGCAGGTGGGGCAGCGCGAACTTCGAACAGTAGAACACGCCTCCCAGGTTCGTGTCGATCTGGCGCTGCCACTCTTCGATCGAGATCTCCTGGATCGGCTTGAACACGCCGATGCCGGCGTTGTTGACCAGGATGTCGAGTCCGCCGAGCAACTCGACGGTGTCGGCCACGAGCGAGCGGCAATCCTCCACACGGCTCACGTCCGCAGGAATGCCCACCACGCGGCCCGGAGAGACCGCGTCGAGTTCACTGGCCGCGCGCTCCACGTCGGCCGGAGTGCGCGACGAGACCGCCACGTCCGCACCCGCCGCGGCGAGGGCCTCGGCCACGGCCCGGCCGATCCCCTTCGTGCTGCCCGTGACCAGTGCGACGCGTCCGCTCAGATCCGCCATGACAGGAGCCTCCTTGGGCTTCGATGGTCCACTCCGGCAGGGGCGCCGGGCCCGGGCCTACCCCCACCGCCCGCGCGGGATCCCGCCCCGACCCGGCGGCCGACCTCCCCTCCAGCGTGGATCCCGCCTAGTTTGAGGCCATGTCCAGAGTCGCACTCGTCACCGGCGGCGCGGTCCGCGTGGGCCGTGCCCTTTCTCTCGGCCTCGCCGAGGCGGGGTACGACCTGCTCGTCCACTACCACGCGTCCTCCGGACCCGCCGAACAGGTCCGCCTCGAGGCTCAGGCGCTGGGCCGTGACGTCGACCTGGTGCAGGCCGACCTCGCCGACCCCGCCCAGGTGGAGCACCTCGCCGAGCACCTGGCGCGGCGCTTCGGTCGCCTCGACCTGCTCGTCAACTCGGCCTCGCTGTTCGAGCCGACCGCGCTACTCGAGATCGGCGCCGACGCCTGGGACCGTGTCATGGCCGTCAACCTGCGCGGTCCGCACCTGCTCGTACGGGCGTGCGCCGACCTGCTGCGCGCCTCGCGCGGCTGCGTGGTGAACATCAGCGACCACATGGCGCTGGAGCCGTGGGTGCGGTATGCGCACCACTCGGTCTCGAAGGCTGCGCTCATCCATCTGACGCGCATCATGGCCCGGGCCCTGGCGCCGCACGTGCGGGTGAACGCCATCGCCCCGGGGCTCGTGCTCGCACCCGAGGGGCTCGACGACGAGGCGCTGCAGGCCGAGATCGACGCGACGGTGCTGGGGCGCAGCGGATCGCCCGAAGACGTGCTGCGCACGGTGCTGTTCCTCGCGGACTCGCCCTACATCACGGGCGACCTCATCGTGGTCGACGGAGGGCGCCACCTCACCTGAAGGTCCTCTCCCTCGGCGGCCGGCGGTCAGTCCGCCCCGGCCGCCGCATCTTCGAGCACGGCCTCGGCGCCGCCGTGCGCGAGCCAGCGCTCGGCCTCGAGCGCCGCCTGGCACCCCGAGCCCGCGGCCGTGACCGCCTGCCGGTAGAAGTCGTCGGCCACGTCCCCGGCAGCGAACACCCCCGGCACGCTGGTGTCGGTGCGCCACGGGGTCTTCAGCCGGATGTAGCCGTTCTCTTTGAGCTCGAGCTGACCCTCGAGGAACCCGGTGTTGGGCTGGTGCCCGATCGCGATGAACAGCCCCCCGAGCGCCAGTTCGCTCCGCTCGCCGGTAACCGTGTCTTCGAGCGTGACGCCCGTGATGGTTTCGTCGCCGTGTACCTCGGTGACCACCTTGTTCCACTCGAAGCGGATCTTGGGGTGGTCGAACGCCCGCTGCTGCATGATGCGGCTCGCCCGCAGTTCGTCGCGCCGGTGGATGACCACCACCTCGCGGGCGAACTTCGTCATGTATAGGGCGTCCTCCATGGCACTGTCGCCCCCGCCGACGACCCCGATCACCTGGTCGCGGAAGAAGGGCAACGCGCCGTCGCAGACGGCACACGCGCTCACGCCCCCACCCGTCTGGGCGAGGCGCTGTTCGTTCTCGAGCCCGAGCCAGCGGGCGTTGGCGCCGGTCGCCACGATCACGGCGTCTGCCTCGACCACCTTGCCGCCCGACGACGTGAGACGCAGGGGACGCACCGAAAAGTCGACCTCGACGATGTCTTCGGTGATCACGCGCGTGTCGAAGCGCAGGGCCTGCTGGCGGAATGCCATCATCATCTCCTGGCCCGAGACCCCCTCCGGGAAGCCCGGGTAGTTCTCGACGTCCGTCGTGAACATGAGCTGACCGCCCGGAATCATGGTGCGGCTGCCGGCTCCCTCGAAGACGAGGGGCTCGAGTTGCGCGCGCGCGGCGTAGATGGCGGCCGTCCACCCGGCCGGCCCCGATCCCACGATCACGAGCTTCTCGCGCATCACGTCCGACATTTCGTGCCTCACTTGTCCTTGAAGACCGCGATGTTCGTGGAGTGGCCCGGGTTCACGCGAGCCTCGGGATCCACGAAGTGCACCGCGTTGTTCACCGCGATCGCCGCCTCGGCGAAGCCCGTGGCGATCAGCTCGAGCTTGCCCGGATAGTCCACGATGTCGCCCGCCGCGTACACGCCGGGGACGCTCGTCTCCATGAGCTGCGAAACCCGGATTCGGTTCCCCTCCAGATCGAGCCCCCAGGTCTTGATCGGTCCGAGATCGGGCTTGAAGCCCAGGAAGCAGAGCACCGCGTCGAGTTCGAGGCGGGTCTCGTCCTGCGTCCGGTTGTCGAAGATCGTGGCCCCGGAGACCGCACCCTCACCGTGGATCTCGCGAACCTCGTGGAAGACGCGCAGATCCAGCTCGCCCGTCTCGGCGGCCACATGGAGCTGGCGAACCGACGCCTCGTGCGCTCGAAAGCCGTCGCGCCGGTGGATGAGCGTGAGTTGCTCGGCCCGATCCTTGAGAATCAGCGCCCAGTCGAGCGCCGAATCGCCTCCGCCGACGATCAGCACGCGCTTGCCGCGGAACGACTCGGGGTCCCTGACCGCGTACTCGACGCCGTGGCCCAGAAGCTCGGCGTAGCCCGGGCAGGTGAGGTGCCGCGGTTCGAAAGCGCCTTTGCCTCCGGCGATCACGAGCGCGCGGGTGGGGTAGCGCTCGCCGCTGCGGCCGCCCAGCACGAAGTGGTCTCCCTCGCGCTCGAGCGTGCGCACCTCTTCGTCGAGCACCACCTCGGGCTCGAACTGGAGGGCCTGTTTCGCCAGGTCCCTGGCCAGGTCCTTGGCCAGGACCTTGGGGAAGCCGCCCACGTCGAAGATGTACTTCTCGGGATACAGCGCCGTGAGCTGGCCGCCCAGTTCGGGCAGCGAATCGATGATGCGGCACGAGGCGCCGCGCATTCCGGCGTAGAACGCCCCGAAGAGGCCGGTCGGACCACCGCCGAGGATCGTGATATCGACCACTGAATACATCGCTGTCGGTTCCTGGTGGAGCGCCGTCGGACCGCGCGCCGCCGCACCCGCGGCCGACCCCGCCCGACGGCCCGGTGCGGCCGGCAGACCCGGCCCCGCGTACGCGCCGCGGCCGTCCACGGGGCGCACGTCGAGACCCCGGGCCGCATCCGCAGCACGATAAGGATAACCGGAGCCGGTTCCCGTGGAAGCCCGCCGAGCACGGACCCCCGTCCGTCGGCCCTACCCGTCTCCTCGGTAGAGGCTCGACTGCGTGTAGCGCACCACGCCCCGCTGCACCAGCAGCTTGACGCCCACGGCCACCGGCACCGCGAGCAGGAACCCGGCGAAGCCCAGGAAGAACCCCCCGATCGAGAGCGCGAGCACGACCCACACCGGGTGCAGCCCGACGCTCTCGCCGACGATGCGCGGGCTGATCACTGTGCCCTCGAGCACCTGGGTGACTCCGAAGACTCCGGCCAGCTTGATGAGCGACCAGAGTACGTCTCCGCTCATGAGCGCGATCGCGACCGCCGGGATCAGGGAGAGGGCCAGCCCGAGATACGGGACCAGCGACAGCACGCCCACGAGGGACCCGAGCAGCAGCGCATAGGGGAACCCCACGAGGAACAGCCCCACGGCGGTGAGCACACCCAGCAGCAGCGCGACCGTGAGCTGACCACGCAGGTAGCGCGACAGCAGATAGTCGTACTCCCGCGCGAACGAGACCACCGCCTCTTCCTTCGGGCGCGGCACGAGCGCACGCGCCCGGGCCACGATGCCGTCATAGTCGCGCAGCAGATAGAACGCGAGCACCGGCGCGAGAAAGACGTACCCAACCACGCTCACCAGGCTCGAGAGCCCCCGCCCGACACCCACGATGCCGCTCACCAGCCCCTGGGTGATCTCGCGATGCCGCTCGCGCAGGTAGCCCACCACGTCCTCGGGCCGGATCGCCTGTAGACGCTCGACCAACGCGTCGCTGTCCACGCCCGGAACCCGGTCGAGCCACTCCGCGGCGCGGCCCACGAAGGCCGCGAAGCGGTCGAGCAGCAGCGGTGAGGCGTCGATGACGCGCTGTACCTCGCCCGCCACGGCCGGCACCCCGAAGAGCACGCCCCCCAGAACCGCGGCCCCCACGGGCGCGATGAGGATGAGGATCGCCAGCGAGCGGCCCACGCCACGCGCCTGAATGCGGTCGACCAGTGGATCGAGCATGTAGGCCAGCAACAGCCCCAGCACGAACGGCGCGACCAGAAAGCCCGTGGTGGCGAGCAACCAGACGAGGCCGAGGACGGTCGCCACGCCCACCAGCAACGCATGGCCCGGCCGTCCCCGGAAGGGAAGCAACAGTGCCACCACGACCCAGTAGAGCAGGAACGGCGACAGCAGGCCCCGCAGCGAGGTCAGGTAGAGTCCGAGAGCCAGCACGGCGAGCCCCGCGAGCGCCCAGCCCCAGGGACCGGTCTCGTGACCGCGCGCGCCGTCCGCCGTCTCGCGGCGCACCTCGCCCGCGGGGGCGTGACCGCGCGCCTCGCCGTCGGCGCCCGAGTTCCGGGCGGCCCCGGGGGGCGGGGCTGCGTCAGGCATGGTCGCACTCCACTTCTGGTTCGGGGTCGCCGTAGGCCCGCGCGAGCAGCGCGTCCGCCTCGCCCTCTCGCAGCAGGCGCACGGCCTCGCGCACCATCTCGCGCGCGTTGTCGTAAGCCACTTCCTGCTCCACGCGGTCGAGGGGCACCCAGCGGCATTCGCTGATCCCCTCTTCCAGGCGGGGGCTCGGCTCGCCCGTGGGCGAGACCATCAGGAAGTAGTCGCAGTACTTGTGGATGAGCCGATCCTGGAAACGAAAGTACCAGTCGATCGACCCCAGTTCGGGCCCCAGGTGCAGATCGTCGAGGCCGGTCTCCTCTTCGACCTCTCGCAGGGCGGCACGAGCCGGCGTCTCTCGCTTCTCGATGTGCCCTTTGGGGAGCCCCCACTTGTCGTACGGGTCACGGATCAGCAGCACGAGCAGCTCGTCGCCGTCCCGGCGTACGACGACGCCACCGGCGCTCCGCTCCGTCACCGCCCTGCGGCGCCGGCCCCCCGTCGCTCCGCGGCCGGCGGGCTTCTTCCGTCGAGCGCTCATCGCGACAGCTCCGCCGGACTCAGAATCAGAAGATGGACAGGCGCACGTACTTCTTCGGATTCGCGCGCAGGTCGGCGAGAAGCAGATCGAGCTGTTGGAGCACGCCTTCGGCCCGTGCGGCGAGCGCCGTGTCGGCCAGCAGACGGCCCAGGGTGCCCTCGCCCGACTCGAGCGAGCGCGTGATGCGGTCGAGGCGGGCCAGCGCCGAATCGGCCCGCTCCATAGTGGAGCGGAGCTGCACGGCGGCCCCGCTCACGTCTTCGGAGGCCGTGCGGAAGTTGCCCGTAAAGTCCTTGGTGTTGATCACGATCGAGTCGATCGCCGACGACGCCAGCAACGAGTCGAAACGTTCGAACGACGACCGCGCCGAAGACAACACCCCGGCGATATCCTCGGTCGCCACCCGGATCTGGTCCATGATACGCGTGAAGTCCTCGGCCTGGGCGTCCACCGCGCCCCGCAGGGTGGTGGTGAGCTGTTCGAGGTTGTCGATCGCGCGGGCCAGGTTGCGGGCGGTCTCTTCGTTGAACGCCTCGTCGAAGCGGTTCGTGAGGCCGGCGAGGTTCTCGGCCACCTCCTGGGCCACGGCGGTCAGACGCGTCAGGTCGGGCAGGGCGTAGCCGCCCAGGACCCGCACGCCGTCCCGGCGATCGGCGGGCGTGACCTCGTAAAAGGGGAACGACGGGAACGCCGAACGCGAGGCGATCTCGGCCTGCCAGTCGCCGAACAGCGACGAGGCGGCGATCACCACGACGGCGTCGTCCGAAAGCGCCACGTCGCCGTCCAGTTCCAGACGCACCCGCACCGCCTCGCCGTCGGGCTCCACCGCGAACGAACCCACCTGGCCGATCGTCACGCCGCGAAACCTGACCGGGTTCCCCTCCGAAAGGAGACCGACATCGGAGAGCAGCACGTCCACTTGGGTCACAGGGCGGCCGAAGTTGGTGCCGCGTAGCCAGAGCGTGCCGCCCCCGGCCACGGCGAGGCCCAGAAGGATCACCGTACCGACCAGAATCTCCCGCCCTCGGCTCACGATGCATTCTCCATCAGTTCGGGGCGTCCCTCGATGAAGGCACGAATCAGGGGATCGGACGTATGGCGGATCTCGTCGACCGCACCCACGGCGCGGAGCCGCCCATCGTACAGCATGGCGATGCGATCCGAGATGCGATAGGCGCTCTGCATATCGTGAGTGACCACCACTCCGGTCACCCCGAGCTCCTCGCGCATCCGGATGATCAACCGATCGATCACCGTCACGGTGACCGGATCGAGGCCCGTGGTGGGCTCGTCGTACAAGAGGTAGGTCGGACGGGTCGCGATCGCGCGGGCCAACCCCGCCCGCTTCACCATGCCGCCCGACAACTCCGACGGGTAACGGTCCTCGACCCCGTCGAGGTCGACCAACTCCAGGCACTCGCGCACACGGTCGGCGATCTCGCGCTCGGACAGCGTCTTCATGCGACGCAGTCCCATCGCGACGTTCTCGGCGATCGTCATCGAGTCGAACAGCGCCGCGAACTGGAAGACGTAGCCCACCCGCCGGCGCAGTTCGTAGAGGTCGTCGCGCGACAGGTCGGCGACCAGATGCCCGTCGACCCAGACCTCTCCCTCGTCGGGCTGGACCAGCCCGATGATGTGCTTGAGCGTGACCGACTTGCCGGCCCCCGAGTGCCCGATGATCGAGAGGGTCTCCCCCTGCACGATTTCGAGCGAGAACCCCTTGAGGATCTGCTTGTCCCCGAAGGTCTTGTGAACCTCGCGCAGCTCGATGCTCATCGCGGTCCTCCGGCCGGTACCGCCGCCCCGGCAGGCCGCCGCCCCACCCGCTTCCGTCGAGTCGTCTGTGCACCCATGCGGACCGCCTAGTTCAGCAGCACGGCCGCCCAGAAGGCGTCCAGCACCAGGATGAGCATCGACGAGACCACAACGGCCCGCGTGGTCGAGCGGCCCACCCCCTCCGCGCCGCCCCGCGTCGAATACCCGAAGAAGGAACCGGTTCCGGTGACGATCAGTCCGAAGCTCACGCTCTTGATGAGCGCGAATTCGACGTCGTATGGCTCGAAGAACAACCGGAGCCCCTTCACGAACTGGGGGGTCGTCATGTCGAGCAGCCCGAGCGAGGTGATCCAGCCGGCCCCGATTCCCATCGCGATCGCGAGCACCACGGCCACCGCCCCCAGCGCCATGAGCGCCGCGTACCAG
>RFGQ01000024.1 GCA_003695865.1 Gemmatimonadota bacterium
GAGTACGTCAGGCCCGGCACGTCCCTCCGTGTGGTACCCGCGGGGCGGGGTGCGGACGCGCCGAAACCGCAGGAGCTGCTACTCTATCTTCCGGCCCGGTGAGCGCATGACGTCGCCGTGGACTTCCTACCCGGTCCGAGCGTTCCTCGAGTTCCACGAAGCCCTCGCGGCCGTCCTGGACCGGATCGAGGCGCTCCCTCGGATCGTGAGCGCGGAGCCCGAGGGGTCCACAGCGCTTCCGGCCGCACTGCCCGGGCCCCCTGATCCGGAGACGGTGTCTTCCGCGCCCCCGCCAGCCGCTGGAAGCCCTCCTCATCCCTCCGTATCGGCACTGGCCGAACGCGTGCGCGAGGTCCGCGCTCCGCTGGTGCAGGTACTCAGGCGGCAGGAGGCTGAGGCCGGAAGGACCGGGGGCGAAGCCGGGTCGGCCCTGTACCGCAAGGCTCAGTTCGCCATGGTCGCGCTCGCCGACGACCTGTTGCTCGCGACCGACTGGGATGGACGGGACGCCTGGGGCGAAGCGCTCCTCGAGCAGCATCTGTTCGGCACGCGTCTGGCCGGAGAGACCTTTTTCGAAGCGGCAGAGCAGCTGTTGCGGGATCACCGGGGTGACGAGCGCCCCGTTGCCTGGGCCTACCTCATGGCGCTCACGTTGGGCTTCGAGGGTCGCTACCGCGGCGCTGCCGACCGGCGTCCCCTGCTGGACCTGCGAGAGCGACTGGAAGCGTTCGTAAGCGAGCACCCCGGTGGGGCTCGCACGCCCAGGAAGCGCCTGAGCGAGCAGCCGTACCAGGCACTGCTCGACGGGGCCGCCCATGCACGGCTGCCCGATCCGAGGCGCTGGGTGGCCATCCTCGCTGTGCTGTTGGTGCTCTACCTGGGCGCGTCGGTCGTGGTGTGGCGAGTCGAGTCGGCCCCGATCCGGGAGGCGGTCGAGCAGGTTCAGCGGGTGCGCGCGGCCGCCCCCGGCCCGGCGGAGGGGGGGTCGTGACCGCGCTGCTCGAACACCTGAACGCGCTCGGGCCGGTCGGGCTCTCGGTCCTCGTGGCCGCGGTCCTGTTGCTGATCGTGGTGGCGGTGATCCTGCTGCGTCGAGCGGCCCGAGCGGGGCGCGCTCCCCAGACCGGACCGCCACCTCCACCCGCACAGGCTCCCGCCGAGGACGCGCAGCCGCAGGC
>RFGQ01000199.1 GCA_003695865.1 Gemmatimonadota bacterium
CTTCATGCCGTTGTCGGCGAAGAGTTCGGCCTGCGCCGCGTACCAGGGCGACTCGGGCCGGTCGCTCTGCCCGTACGCGAGGATCGAATACGCCCGCGGCCGCTCGCCGAACTCGACGGCGAGCACCCAGCCGTCGCCGCCCTCCACCGCGAGCGCGCCGTCGGGCTGCTCGGCCCAGCGCAGCGCACGGAAGCAGCCGAGCTGGCTCTGGCAGCCGCCCACCGGCGCGTCCACGGGGCCCCGCCGCACACGGTGCACCGCCCCCCACGCGGGATCGAGCCGCCCGTACCGGGCCGCGACCATGCGGGCCGCGTCGCCCAGGGCGGCGACGGCGGCGGCGGGGTCGGCCAGCCCGGTGGGCGTGTCCATGGGTGCCTCGGCCGACCAGGGCTCGCGGTAGAGGGGCCGCCCGCGTAGACGCTGAGCGTATGCCTGAGTCCAGGTCACGAAGAGTACGCCGCCCCGCGAGCCCCGGGCCGCGGTGTTGTCCCACCGCTCGAGCACGTCGGCCGCCTCCGCGACGCGGGGATCGTCCGACGCCCGCGCCCGCGCCTCGGCGACGAGCTCGTCCTTCATGCGGTCGGCCAGGAGCATGCGCATGCTGTGCTTGAGCGCGATGACGTCTTCGAGCGAAAGCGGCGGGGTCTCGTGGATGAGCCGCAGCGCGAGCTGAGAGCGCAGTCGCAGGCGAGGCGGCGGGAAGTTGGCCGGGAAGTCCGCCGGGTCGAAGACCGCGTTGAGGTTCGCATAGTGGAACGGGTCGTTCTCGTTGTGCACGTACCCGCCGGGCGGATCGAGCAGTTGCGGCAGGTCGTCGAACGTCACCGGTCTGCGCCACACGTCGCGCAGCGTGCGCGCGCTGAACGCGAGCGAGTCGCCGCCGGGGCGGTGGGGCAGCACCGGCACCAGACCGTTCCACACGTAGTAGATGTGCCCGTCGGCGTCGGCGTAGGTGAAGTTCGAGGTCGCCTTGGCGCCGATGCGCATGGCTTCCTTCCACTCCTCGAGCGAGCCCGCCTGCATCATGCGCAGGAACTGCTGACCCAGGCGGAACTCACCGTCGCCCACCGACTTGAGCACGTAGATCCAGCCGTCGGCGCGGTGGATCACCGGTCCGAGCGGCGTGCTCCACAGCGTGTCGGCCACCTGTGCGCCGTTCTCGCGCCGGTCGGTGTGGATGCGTTCGACGAGCGCCTCGAGGGGGAAGGAGCGGCGGTTGAACAGGTAGTTGCCCGGCTGCTCGGGGTCTTCCTCGAGTGCGTAGACCTCGTCCAGATCGGGCGCGTTGTTCGTGGTGGACCAGCCGAGGCGGGCGTTGAAGCCGCCGATGATCGAGAACGGGCCGCCCACCCGGAAATCACCGTAGAAGTCGACGACGCCCGGCACCGTGAGCTGCGCTTCGTAGTAGCCCGCCGTCCAGCTCAGGTGGGGGTTTCGCAGCAGGATGGCGTGGCCGCTCAGCGTGCGCTCGGGCGCGAAGGCCCAGGCGTTCGAGCCATCCTCGGTGTGGCGCGCGGGCTCGATCTCCGCGGGTGGAAGCGAGATGCGCAGCGCCGACGTGCCCGCGCTGCGGGGCGGGTGGGGTGCCTCCGCACCGCGCGCTCCCGATCGCCCCTCGCCGCGCTCGTCCACGCGCCGCATGCGCCCCTGACGCAGCAGCTCGGCAAAGCGGTTCATCGCCCGCGGGCTCGGACGTCCGATTTCGCGCGCCAGCACGTCGACGCCCGTGAAGTTCGCCGGCATCCACTCCGGGAACTCGTCACGGTGGAAGTTGATGTAGTGATTCACGCCCTTGGCGAACCCCTCGTAGACGTCCCGGACGTCGGGGTCGAGGCGCGGGAAGGCGTCGCGCGCCATGCGGAACGAGCGCAGGAACCACGCGTCGACCCGCACGCTGTCGGGTCCGTAGTAGCGAGACAGGTGGCCGCGAGCGCGGAGCAGCCCGTGCGCCACGCGCTCCCCGTAGTCCTCGCTCTGGGCATAGGCGAGCCCGAAATAGGCGGCCTTGAGGTTCTCGCCCCGGATGTGCGGAACGCCGTAGGTGGTGCGCCGGATGGTCACCTGAAGCGCGAGCGGGTGCTGCTCCTGGGCCGTCGCGGGGCCGGGAAGCGCGAGCGCCAGCAGGGAGAGCAGGGCGGAGCGGGGGAGGGCTCGGGAGCGGTGAAGGGGCATGGGGGTGTCGGGCAGTGGGCCGGAGTCGGGTTATGGC
>RFGQ01000200.1 GCA_003695865.1 Gemmatimonadota bacterium
GGAGCCCATCGGGCGTGAGGGGCGGGGTCCAGAGGAGTGGCTGCAGCCCGACGCGGTGCACCCGATGCCCGGCGATTCCACGCTGCTCGTCGACCTCGGGAACGGCCGACTGGCCGTGATCGGCCCCGACCTCACGTTCGCGCGCACCCGGCCGATCGCGCTCGGCACCCCGCAGCCCGGCCGCCTGGGCGGGCTGCAGTTCCTGCTGCCCCGCGCCGTCGACGCGCAGGGCCGGGCGTACTTCCAGGGGCGGGCGCTGTCGATGGACGGCGGCGCGCCGCCCGACTCGGTGCCCGTGCTGCGCACGGGTCTCGGGCGGGACGCCGCATCGGCCGACACGGTGGCGCTCGTGAAGCCGCAGGACCTCGAGATCCGCACCAGCGGGGGAGCGAACGAGCGCAGCGTGTCGGCCCGCCCCCGACCCATGAGCCCGCAGGACGACTGGGCGGCCGGGCGGGACGGGTCGCTCGCGCTGGTGCGCTCCGACGGCTACTACGTGCAGGTGTTGCACCCCGACGGCCGGGTGTCGACCGGTCCGCGGGTGGCGTACGAGCCCCAGCGGGTGGGCGACGCAGAGGTCGACCGCTACACCGAGGCCGCCGCGAACGGGCTCGGGGTCGGCGTGACGGTGGAGAACGGCCGGATGCAGATGCAGTTCTCGCGGGGAGGCATGCGCGGCGGGCCACAACGCCGGTCACGGGAAGGCTTTCCGGACGTGCTGCCGCCCTTCGTGCCGGGCGCCACGTGGGTCGCGCCGGACGGGCGCATCTGGGTGAAGCGCTACACCCGCGTGGGGCAGCCGAGCCTGTTCGATGTCTTCGACGGCGAGGGACGCCGGGTGGCCGAGGTGAGCTTCCCCGGCGAGGTGCGCATCGTCGGCTTCGGCGACGGGGTCGTCTACACCGCGACCACCGACGACATGGGCCTGCAGTGGCTGTCGAGGTACCGAGTGCGGTGAGATAGCGGTTTCGGCGGGTCCCCGGGGGATCCGTCGGAGCGGGCCCGCGGCTTCTTCATGAGACGGCCGCGGCGAGGGGGATGAAGGCGGTTCGCGGCCCTGTCCGGCGCTTGACGTTGGGAGGGCCGCGACGTCTTTTCAGCCCGTTTGGCGGGCCGCCACCGGCGGCACGATCGGCGCGACGCACGCCTCTACCGTCACGAAGGAGCAACACCATGTCCGTACCGTCCTCGACGTCCCCGACCACGTCGAACGACCGCGGTACCTGGGGATCGGAACTCGGCTTCCTGCTTGCCGCGGTGGGAAGCGCCGTCGGCCTCGGCAACATGTGGCGGTTCTCGGCGACCGCCTCGACGAGCGGCGGCGCCGCGTTCGTGATGCTCTATCTGGTGCTCACCTTCGTCATCGGGGTGCCGCTGCTGATGTGCGAGCTGGCGCTGGGCCGGCGCATGCGTCTGAGCCCGATCGGGGCGCTGCGCGGTGCGGCGGGGCCCAAGTGGGTGCCGCTCGGCATCCTGTTCGTGATCTCGGGCTTCGTGATCTTCGCGTTCTACGCGGTGATCGCCGGGTGGGCCGTGCGCTATGGGGTGGAGGCGCTCATCTGGGGCCTGCCGGAGAATCCCGGAACGCGCTTCGGCGAGATCGCGACGGGGCCGACCGCGGCGGTCTATCATGTGTTCTTCGTGCTGATCACGGCGTTCATCGTGGCGGCCGGCGTGAAAACCGGCATCGAGAAGGCGGCCAAGATCCTGATGCCGCTGCTCTTTGCGATCCTGGTGGGGCTGGCGATCTGGGCCTTCACGCTTCCCGGGGCGGGCGCCGGGTACGAGTACTACCTCAAGCCCGACTTCAGCCACCTCCTCGACCCGCAGATCCTCTCCAACGCCGCCGGGCAGACCTACTTCTCGCTGAGTCTCGGAATGGGCGCGATCCTCACGTTCGCGTCCTACATGGGCAAGAAGCACGATATCGGGAAGGAGAGCACGATCATCGCGCTCGCCGACTTCGGTGTGGCGTTCATGGCGGGGCTCGTGGTCTTCCCGGTGGTGTTCGCGCTGGGATTCCAGGACCAGGTGATCGGGCTGTCGGCTTCGGACGCCGAGGGAGTGCTGTTCATCGCGCTGCCGGGCGCGTTCGGGACGATGGGGTTCTGGGGTCGCGTCGTCGGCGTGACCTTCTTCCTGGCGCTTTCGGTGGCCGCGCTGACATCGACGATCTCGCTCCTCGAGGTGGTCGTGAGCTCGGTGATCGACGAGCTGGGGTGGGACCGCAAGAAGGCCACCTGGATCATTGCGGCCGGCATCGCGTTGCTCGGCCTGCTACCCGCGTTCAACATCCAGTGGCTGGTGCAGATGAACTCGATCGCGGGCGAGCTGTTCCTGGCGATCGGCGCGTTCCTCACGGCGATCGTGGTGGGGTGGTTCATGAAAGACCCCGTTTCGGAGCTGGCCGAGGGGGCCTCACCGCTCGTCGCC
>RFGQ01000201.1 GCA_003695865.1 Gemmatimonadota bacterium
CTCCAGCGGTTCTGGTCCTCGGCCGCGCCGTAGCGATACCCGAACGTGCCGTCGACGCCCTCGTTCTCGGGTCGCCGGGTGACGATGTTGACCACGCCGCCGATGGCGTCCGAGCCGTAGAGGACGGACGCCGGTCCGCGCACCACCTCGACCCGCTCGACGCTGTTCACGTCGACCAGGGCGGGCAGCTCACCGAAGTCCTGCTGGCGGCGGGCGTTGTTCATGCGCAGGCCGTCTTCGACGAGCAGGATGCGCTGGCCGCGCTGCCCGCGGATCGTCGGCCGTGCCTGGTTGACGCCCACGCCGCTCACGTCCAGGCCGGGTAGGGTGCGGAACAGGTCGGTCACCGTGTTGGCCTGCGTCTGCTGGATGCGGGCGCGGTCGATCACCGCCACGGGCTTGGGCGTGCGGAACACGGGCCGGGGCCCGCGCGTCACGGTCACCGTGATGGGGTCGACCCGGAAGACGCTGTCGGGGTGCGCCGGGTCGCCTCCGCTCTGCGCGGCGGCCGGCAGGGCCCCGAGCGCCAGCACGGCCCCCGCGGCCAGCGCCGTCAGCCCGCTACGGGCGGGTCGGGAAAGCGCGTTCATGGTCGGTCCTTTCGTCTACGTTCAGCCCGTCCGGCGGACGGGCGCACACTGCGGTTCGTCCACCAGAAAGCTGTGCAGGACAAGGACTTTGGACCATTCGCAGCACTACGGACCGGGCGGGGGAAGAACTACGTAGTGGGCGCGCCCCGCGCCGTGTGGGGAGCCGCCCCGCAGGAGCGGGAGGGGCCGCCGAGCGCTCGCGGCTGTGGCGAGGAAGCGGAGCCGGACCCGCGCGAGGCCCGGGGAGGGCCGGCAGCCGACGCGGCTCCGGTCAGGAGAGCCCGGACTCGGCGGCGAAGCGGGCCAGTTCGGCCGCGTTGCGGGCGCGCAGCTTGCGCATGAGGCTCTCGCGGTGCGACTCGACCGTGCGCGGGCTGATGCCGAATTCCTCGGCGATCTCCCTGGACGTCAGGCCTGCGGCGACGCGCTGCAGCACCTCGCGTTCGCGGGGGGTGAGCTGGTCGAGACGGGCGCGCTTCTGCTCCTTCTGCATCTCGCTGCGGACGGCCACGCTGAGCTGGCGCGTGACCCGCGGGCTGAAGTATTCGCCGCCGCCGGCCACCGCCCGGGCCGCGTCCCGCAGCTCCCGGGGGCCTGCGTCCTTGAGGATGTACCCGTCGGCCCCGGCGCGCACCGCCTCGAAGACGTACTCCGGCGCGTCGTGCATCGACAGCACCAGGATGGCCACGGGGTGTTCGCTCTGGCGGAGCTCACGGGTCACCTCCACGCCCGTGTGGCCCGGCATGGAGAGATCGAGCACCACCAGGTCGGGGTCGAGTTCGGCGACCAGGCGCAGTGTCTCGTCTCCGTCGGAGGCTTCTCCCACCACCTCCATCCCCTCGGTCTCGTGCAGCACGTGGCGGATGCCCTCGCGCACGACCGCGTGGTCGTCCGCCACCAGCACCCGGATCGTCTCGTCGCTCACGCAGCCTCTCCGTCGACGGGTAGGATCACCTCGAGCGTGGCGCCCCGCTCGGCCGGCAGGAACGCGATGCGCCCCCCGGCGGCAGCCACCCGCTCACGCAGACCCGCCAGCCCCGTCCGGGAGCCGGCGAAGGGATCGAGGTCGGGGGGAAGCCCCCGGCCGTCGTCACTCACCACAAGATGGATGCGGCCGTCCCGCTCGGCGACCCGCACCTGGACGTGCTCGGCCGCGGCGTGCCGGGCCACGTTGGCCAGGCCCTCCTGCAGCGCGCGGTAGAGCGCCAGCTCGCGCTCGGGCGGAAGCGGCGGCAACGTGTCGGGAATCGACGAATCGACGTCGAGCGCCTCACGGTCCGTGAAGTCGCGCGCCAGCGCCTGCAGGGCGGGGGCCAGCCCGAGGTCGTCGAGCGGGGCGGGCCGCAGCCCGCGCACGGCGTCACGGATGCTCTGAATGCCCTGGCTCATCAGTTCGAGCGAGCGGTCGAGGCGTGCGGCGTGCTCGTCGGCGAGCTGCTCGCGCAGCATGCCGAGCTGCATCTTCACGGCCGCGAGCACCTGGGCGGTCTCGTCGTGGAGTTCGCGCGACAGGCGGCGGCGCTCCTCTTCGTGCTGATGCACCATGCGCGCCTGCAGGCGCTCGAGCTCCGCCGTACGGCGCTGCAGGCGGTCGTAGAGTCGCTGGGTCTCGAGAGCCGTGCCGACCTGCTGGCCGAGCGCGCGCAGGAAAGCGCTGTCGAGCGCTGTGAAGGGATCGCGTGCGTCGCCGACCAGCACCAGCGCGCCCACCGGTCCGCCGGGACCCGACACCGGCAGTGCCGCCGTATAGGGAAAGCGCCCCTCGGCCCCGTCGCCCCGGCGCACGACCGGGTCGCCCGAGGTGAGCGCCCGCTCCGCCACGGCCGCGAGCCCGGCCGGGGGTTGGGCCCCCGTCCAGGCCTCGGCGACCCCGTGGCCCCGGGTGAGTCGCAGCCCGTCCTCGCCCGGCACGACCATGCCGGCGCCGCGCACGCCCGGCAGCGTGAGCATGCGCTCGAGCACCGCGGCAAGGGCGTCGACGGACGTGTCTCCGACCCCCCGCTGCAGGTCGCCCGTCACGTCCGTGATGGCCCGCAGGCCGCGGTGCAGGTCTTCCTGCACCAGCAGCAGGATGCCCGTGCCCACCGCCAGGACGAAGAGCAGGTCCAGGTAGTAGCCCCAGGGGTTCCACACGCCCCGGGCGCGCAGGAAGGGGTAGTCGAGGTGGTGCAGGCTCCACAGCAGGAACGCCATGCCGAGGAGCGCGGCGGCGCTCGACCCGGTGCGCCGGCGGTGACGCAGGAACGTGAGCGCGGTCCACAACGTCGCGCCGCTCAGAAAGAGGACGGCCGGGAGCGCGGCGAGCAGGAAGTTGTCGAGCTCGTAGATGGCCACGTAGGACCACAACGGCGGGAAGAGCGCGAGCACGAGCATCCAGCGGCGCAGCGAGAGCTGCAGGGCGAACACGAGCGCGGCCCACAGGAGCGCGAGGGCGGTCCAGCCGGTGAAGACCTGATGGGCGTACAGCCAGAACAGGTCGTCGGAGTAGAGGAACGAGATGATCACGCCCAGCCGCAGCGCGAACAGACCCCAGGCCGCCGCCCACGCGGCGTAGTAGGGCTTGCGGTAGCGGACCCACAGAAACGCGCACAGGCCGGCAAGGCCCAGCGTGACCACCGCCTGCAGGTAGGCGGCCGCGAGCTCGCCGCGGGCGGCGGCGGGGATCGTGAGGTCCATGCGGCAATGATACCCGGCCGGGCCCCGAGGGCAACGCGGGCCGTCCCTGCCCGGTACCCGCCTCAAGCCCCGGTCGACCGCGGTCGATACTGCGCAGCAGGAATCCCCCGGACGAGGGAGGACGGTGTTCAAAGGACTCAAGAACGTCTTCGCGGGCCTGCTGGGCGGGTCCGCGCCCGAGCCACCGCCGGCCCGAGCACGGCCCGTGCCGGCGGCGCCGGCCCCCGTGCGCCCGGCCCCGCCCGTGCACATCGCCCGCGAGGGCCCCTCCGAGGCCGAGCTGGGGCGGCGCCTCGACGAACACTGTGCCCGCCTGGGGGAGCATTTCGAGGGCCGCGACGTGGAGCTGTTGCTGCAGGCCCTGCGCGCCGGCGGGCAGGCGATCATCCGCCAGCCGCCGCTCGCCGCCCAGGCGCTGCTCACCCTGCTGAACCGGCGTTCGTACGGCATGGACGAGGTGATCCGCCTGATCGAGCGCGACCCCGCCCTCTCTCAGGCGCTGCTGCGCCACGCCAACTCGGCCTGGTACGCGTCGTCGTTCGGCGCCCCGGTCATCTCGATCCGCGGTGCGGTGCAGCGGGTGGGGACCAAGGGGGTCCACGCGATGGTGATGGCGCAGGTCGTGCAGGGGGGCCTGTCGCGGCCGGGCGCCGGCTTCAACGAGATGGCGACGATGGTGTGGAACCACATGGTGCGCACCGCGCCCATCGCGCGGCGTCTGGCCCGGGTGCTGGGCGGCGGGGCCGAAGACGCCTACACGCTCGGCCTGCTCCACGACGTGGGGAAGCTGGTGCTGTTCGACCGCATCGCCGACCTGCGTCGGCGGGAGCGCCGCAACCTGGATCTGCCCTCGGGCTTCGTACGCATCGCGCTGCGTGAGGTGCACGAGACCCTGGGCGGCATCGCGGCCCTGCAGTGGCGCCTGGCCGACGAGGCCGTGCGGGTGATCTCGGGTCACCACCGCACGCCGCCGCCCGAGGGGTTCGACCCGCTCGGCGAGGCCGTCTTCCTGGCCGAGAAGATCGACATCGCGGCGCAGCGTGGCGAGGAGCTCGATCTGGAGCAGCTGTGGGCGGACGGAGGGCTGCAGGGCCCGCGCGAGCGGGTCGAGACTTTCCTTGCCGCCGAGCGCGCCCGCGAAAACGAGGCCGAGGCCGAGGCCGAGCGGGCCGACGGTGGCCCGGGGCAGGGAGCCGCGGCCGGCGCCGCGCAGGCGCAGGACCGCACCGCGCAGGCCACGGGCTGACGCCCGGGCGGCCCGGCCGCCGCCGCACCGACCCCGGGGCTCAGGGCATCGAGACGCCGCACCGTTCCGCCCAGAGGGCGAGGTTCGCCAACGGCCACAAACCCACGTCGGGCGGCGCCCCGTCTTCGGGCGGAAGCAGGGCCCGAACCCGCCCGGGATCGAGTACGGTCCCCAGCAGGCGCGAACCCTCGATGGCGTTCCGTACCGCTGCCGCGAGTCCGCCGGCGAACCATTCCTGGAAAGGCGTCGGGAAGCTCCGCTTGGCGCGCTCGAGCACGCCGGGGGGCAGCCGGTCGGCGAAGGCTCTGCGCAGCACCCGCTTCGTCTCGAGGAGTCCCTCACGCTCGATGTCGACCACGGCCAGGTCGGCGCCTCGCCTCGCCGCGGCGGCGCTCCGGAACCCGATGCGCAGGTCGTCGGGCAAGGTGAAGGCGTACTCCACGAGGCGGTGATCGGTAAAGGGCACCCGCGCCTCGACCGAGGCGGCCATCGTCGAGGTGTCGACCCGATACAGCAGCCCCTCCAGGTTCACGCGCGCGTGAACGTGCAGGTACGCGTCGAGCGTCGAGCAGTGGTGTACGCGCAGGAGCAGATCTCCGTAGTGTCCGAGCACGGCGGCGTCCCCCCTCAGCGCGTGACGGGCGTCGGCGGTGAAGAGGGCCGATCGCTTCGGCCAGGGGATCCAGGCGTTCAGCGCCAGGAAGTGCTCCAGACGTGAGCCCATGCGCGGCGTGCCGTAGGCGCGGCGGAGCGCCTCGGCCGCCGTCTCCGAACACGGCACGCGGCCCGTCAAACGGTCGCAGTCGTAGGCCGAGAAGTGGGGCAGCGCGTAGCCGCCGAACACCTCGTCGGCCGCCTCGCCGGTGAGCGCCACCACGCAGTGTCGGCGCAGGGCCCGCGCCAGGCGCAGGATGCCGACCTCGTTGGGCGTCGACAGCGGCAGCCCCTTCTCGTCGATCAGGAAGGTCCAGTCTTCGGCCCAGGCCCGCTCGTCGAGTTCGATGCGCTCGAGGGGAACCCCGAGAAAGGCTGCGGTTTCGGCGGCTTCGGCGAACTCGTTGTAGCCCTCGAGCGGGGCGCCGATCGTGAACGTCCGGTAAGGCTCGGGGGCAGCCGGGGCGGCGAGCGCGGTGACCACCGCGGAGTCCAGTCCGCCCGAGAGGAAGCCGCCGAGCGGCACGTCGGCCTCGAGGCGCGCGCGCACCGCGGCCTCGACCCGCTCGGCCACCTCCCGACGCGCTTCGTCGCAGCCCACGGCCGGCTTGTCGCCGGGGGCCAGGGCGGGCGGCGTCCAGTAGGTGTGTACCCGCACCTCCCCGCCGCGCCGCGCGATCAGATACTCGCCCGGCTGCAACGCCCGTACGTCGCGCAGCAGCGTGCGCGCGCCGAGCGTGGTGCGCACCGACATCAGGTAGTGCGAGACCGCCTCCAGGTCGACCGCGCCGCTCACGCCGGGCAGGGCGCGCAGCGCGGGCACCGACGAGGCGAACAGCAGCAGGCCGTCGGCCGCGCCGAAATAGAGCGGCTTCACACCCAGGCGATCGCGGACGAGGTGCAGTTCCTGTGCGCGGGGATCGAAGACGGCGTAGGCGAACATTCCCACGAGTTCTTCCGGCGCGTCCGCACCCCATTCGAGGTAGGCCCGCAGGAGCACTTCGGTGTCGGAGCGGGTGCGGAAGCGGTGGCCGCGGGCGCGCAGGCGGGCGCGCAGCTCGGCGTGGTTGTAGACCTCTCCGTTGAAGACCAGGGCCACGCCGGTGTCGGTATCGACGAAGGGCTGGCGTCCGCCTTCCGGGTCGAGCACCGCCAGGCGGCGATGACCCAGCGCGACGCCGGGGGCCACGTGGAGCCCTTCGCCGTCGGGGCCCCGGCGTGTGAGCCGCGTGAGGGCGTTCCGGAGGGAGGCGGGATCGACGGGGCGCGTGGGGTCGGCGGCGAACGCGCCGGCGAAGCCGCACACGGGCTCAGCTCCGGGCGCCGGTGCGGGTCACGGGGCTCAGGCGGCCTGGCCGAGGAGCTCGCCCACCTTCTTCAGGAGGGCGGGTCCGTTGACCGGCTTCACCACGTATCCGGCACACCCCAGCGCCACGGCCTGACGGACCGTGTCGGCATCGGTGGAGACCGTGCACATCACGATGGGGATTGCCGCCCACTCGGGCCGCTGCTTGACTGCCTGCACGAACTCGAGCCCGCTCATGCCGGGCATCTGCACATCGCAGAGGATGAGGTCCGGAGTGGGGCCGTCTTCGAGCCTCGAGAGCGCCGCGGCCCCGTCGGTGGCCTGCGCCGTCTCGTATCCGGCGCTCTCCAGGATGACGCGCATCAACTGTGCGCTCATCTCGGTGTCGTCGACGATGAGGATGGTCATGTGGATCCGTTTCCGGTGGGTCCGGCCTACGACGGTGTCCACCCGGAGGATCGGCCCGCCGCGCGGGCGACTTGAGCCGGGTGCGGGTACGGCGCGGGTGTCGCGGCCCGCCCCTCGCCCGGCGCGTGCCGGCGCCCTAGGTTGGCGGCGTACCCGCTCGCGCGCCCGCCGGGCCGCGCCGAACCTGGAGGTCCATCGTGTTCGATCGTCACTTCCGTTCCTGCGGGCGCCGCACGGCTGTGGCACTCGCCCTTCTACTCGCCGTCACGTCGGCCGACGGGCTGGCCGCTCAGCGCACGCAGAAGCCCGTCCTGCACGGGAGCCACTGGGTCGCGATCACCGGCAAGCCGCTCGGCGCAACCGCCGGTGCGATGATGTTCCAGAAGGGCGGCAACGCCGTCGACGCCGCGGCGGCCATGCTCGCGGCCACCTCGACCATGTGGGACGTGCTCTCGTGGGGCGGAGAGACCCAGGCGCTCATCTACAACCCGCACACCGGCAAGGTGATCGCGCTGAACGCGCTCGGGGTCGCACCCACGGGCGCCACCGCCGAGTTCTACCTGGAACGGGGCATGGACTACCCGCCCCAGTACGGTCCGCTGGCCGCGGTCACGCCGGGCACGCCCGGCGGGCTCATGACGATGCTGGCCGAGTGGGGTACGCTGTCGCTGGCCGATGTCCTCGAGCCCGCGATCGAGATGGCCGAGGGCTACCCCATCGAGGCCGACGCGGTGCAGCGCATCCGCCAGAACGTCGAGCGCATCCGCCAGTGGCCCTACTCGGCCGAGGTCTACCTGACCCATCCCGACGACCCCGAGAACCCCGCGCCGCGCGAGGGCGAGATCTTCCGCCAGCCCGACCTCAAGCGCACGCTCGAGCGGCTCGTCGAGGCCGAGCGCCGCGCGCTCGAAGCGGGCGCGACGCGCAAGGAGGCCATCTACGCGGCCTACGACCGCTTCTACCGGGGCGATATCGCCCAGGAATTCGTGGCCGCGGTGCAGGAGCAGGGCGGCCTCATCACGCTCGAAGATCTGGACCGCTGGCAGGTCCACATCGAAGAGCCTGTGAAGACGAACTACAGGGGTGTGGACGTCTACAAGCTCACGAGCTGGGTGCAGGGCCCCGTGATGCTCCAGGCGCTGAACATCCTCGAAAACTTCGACCTGAAGGCCCTCGGCTACAACAGCGAGCGCTACCTGCACCTGCTCTACCAGGCCATGAACCTGGCCTTCGCCGACCGGGACTTCTACTACGGGGATCCCTACTTCCCGCCCGAAGAGCCCATGGATGGGCTGCTCTCCAAGGACTACGCACGCGCCCGGGCCGCGCTGATCGACTGGGAGCGCAACGACCCCGACATCGGGCCGGGCGACCCCTATCCCTTCCAGGGCGGCGAGAACCCGTACAGGGAGTATCTGGAGCGCTGGCACGAACGTGGCCGTACGGTCACCGAGGCGGGCGGTCCGCAGGCCATGGCCGACTTCGAGGACGACTTCTACCTCGGGACGACGTCGATCCAGGCGGCCGACCGCGAGGGTTGGGTGGTGTCGGTCACGCCCTCAGGGGGCTGGATCCCGGCCGTCATCGCGGGCCACACCGGCGTGGGCCTGAGCCAGAGGGCGCAGAGCTTCGTGCTCCGCCCCGAAGAGAACCCCTTCAACGTCATCGAGCCGGGCAAGCGGCCGCGCGCGACGCTGACCCCGGGCATGGCCCTGAAGGACGGGCGCCCCTACCTGTCGTTCGCCGTGCAGGGCGGCGACTCACAGGACCAGAACCTTCTGCAGTTCTTCCTGAATGTCTTCGAGTGGGGGATGAACGTGCAGCAGGCCGCCGAGGCGCCCAACATGAACAGCTTCCAGCTTCGCGGCTCGTTCGGGAACCACGAATCGAGCCCCGGGCGCATGCTTCTGCAGGAGGCGACACCTCCCTGGGTGCGCGCCGCCCTGGAGCGCATGGGCTACACGCTGCGCTTCGCGGAGCGGACCTCGGGGCCCATCAACGCCATCTTCTTCGACTGGGAGCACGGCAGCTTCTGGGGCGGCTCGAGCCATCACGGGGACGACTACGGCATCGCCTGGTGACCCCTGCCTTCGCCGGGGCCTGAGGCGGCGGTGCCCGGTCCGGCGCCGCCCGGGACAGCGGCCTGCGCCTCGCCTGCGGGCGGGAGATGCGCTGCCGGCCGTGCACTACGGTAGAGGCGCCATCCCCCGTAGGCGACGAGCAGGCCCGCGACCGTCCACATCAGCGTCGGGAATCGCTCCACCAGCAAGGGAAGGCCCGCGCCACCGGCCGTGAACACGATGGCGCCCGGCAGGATACCGAGCGCCGTCGTCCAGGCGAAGCGCCAGCGCGAGACAGGCGTGAGGCCCGCGCCCCAGTTCAGTGCAGTGAAGGCGATGACCGGGATGAATCGCGGCAGGAGCAGGCCCCACCAGTCGGCGCGCTCGACGGCGCGGTCGACCCGGGCGAGGGCCGCGGGGGGTACGAAGCGCTCGGCCAGCGGGCGGCCGAGCCGGCGCGACAGCTCGAAGCTGATCATCGCGCCCACCACGGCACCGCCCCAGGTGACCAGGGTGCCGACCCACGGCCCGAACATCATGCCGTTCACCATGGCCGGGAATTCGGCCGGGAACGGCAGGATCGCGACGGTGACCATGAGCAGCGGGGCCAGCACGTAGCCGAGCGGCCCCACCGTCTCGATCCAAGTTCCGATGTTGACGACGAGATCTTCCACGGGTCTTCCTCTCATCCCATCCGCATCCACCCCTCGTCCGCCGCGGTCCCTCGGGACCCGTGGACGAACGCCCCTACGAAGGTACGCGGCGGAAAGATGCGCGGAAACGGGTCAGGCGCCGGCGTCCGCACCCCCGCCGTTGTCCGCGCCGGTGCCCCCGGGCTGCGCCGCCGCACGCGCGGCCTCGAGCCCGGCCACCAGCGCAGCCCCCGAGAAGCCCCGGCGGGTGAGGTGGCCCGCCAGGAAGGGCTTGAGGGGGAGGGAGCGCTCGCCGGGGTGGTGAGGTTATTGGTGATGGCAATCTGGGCCTTGAGAAACCGGGCAAAGTGGGATGAAATGGTTTCCGCCTCCCGGCTCACCTGATTGGAAATGATTCCACCGAACAACCTGCCGATATATTTGTTTTTGGAAAGCGACTTTAAC
>RFGQ01000202.1 GCA_003695865.1 Gemmatimonadota bacterium
GGCCGAAACCGCCGCCCGCGTCGCCGCACGCGCGGCCGACGAGGCCGCCCATGCCCTCGCGCTGATCGAGGCCGGCCCCCGCGCCGAGCGCATCCGTGCGGCCGAGGCCCGGCTGGCCGCCGCCCGCGCCGGCCTGCAGGCCCTCGACGCGGCGCTGGCGAACGCACGCATCGAGGCGCCGTTCGACGGGATCATCACGGTGCGCCACCGCGAGCCGGGCGAGGCGGTGGGCCCGGGCGCGGCGGTGCTCACGCTCATGAACCCTGCCGAGCGCTGGGTGCGGATCTTCGTGCCCGAGACGCGCATCGGTGCGGTCCACCTGGGGCAGACGGCCGAGATCACCTCCGACACCTATCCGGGTCGGCGCTACGAAGGCCGCGTGACCTTCATCAGCCCCGACGCCGAGTTCACCCCGCAGAACGTGCAGACGCCCGAGGAACGCGTGAAGCTGGTCTACGCGGTGAAGGTGGCCGTGAGCGGCGACCCGGGCCTCGAGCTGAAGCCGGGCATGCCGGCCGACGTGGCGCTGCACCTCGAAGGCGGCGAAGACGCGGCCCGAGCCGGGCCCGCGGGGCGGGCCGCGGCCCCGGGAGCCGCCCGGCCGTGAGGACCGGCGCGGAGACACCTCGCGGCGACGGGGCGCCCGCCGTGCTCTGCACGGGCCTGAGCCGCAGCTTCGGGCCCGTGCGAGCCGTCGCGGACCTCGACCTCGAAGTCCACGAGGGGGAGCTGTTCGGCCTGGTCGGGCCGGACGGCGCGGGTAAGACGACGACGCTGCGCATGCTGGCGGGCGTGCTGCCTCCCAGTGAGGGAGACGCGCTCGTCTTCGGTCGCTCGGTGGCCCGCGATCCCGAGGCCGTGAAGCCCGACCTGGCCTACATGTCGCAGCGCTTCGGGCTCTACCAGGACCTCACGGTCGCCGAGAACCTGGCTTTCTACGCCGACCTCTTCGGCGTGCGGGGCGACGAGCGGCGCCGCCGGCTCGAACGCCTCTACCGCTTCAGTGGGCTGGGGCCGTTCCGCGACCGGCTGGCGGGGGCGCTGTCGGGGGGCATGAAGCAGAAGCTCGGACTGTCGTGCGCGCTCGTGCACGCGCCGCGCCTGCTGCTGCTCGACGAGCCCACGTTCGGCGTCGATCCCATCTCGCGGCGCGACCTGTGGCTGATCGTACACGAGATGGTGGCCGAGGGCGTGACGGCCGTGGTCGCCACGGCCTACATGGACGAGGCCGAACGGTTCGACCGGGTCGCGTTCCTGGCCGGCGGCCGGATCCGGGCGCTCGACGCGCCCGCGAAGCTGCGCGCCGCGCTCGCCGACGGGCTGGCCGTGGTCCGCGCC
>RFGQ01000203.1 GCA_003695865.1 Gemmatimonadota bacterium
GCCCGGGGCGGAGGGCCCGTGCCAGGCCACCGTGGCCGGGCCCTGGACGAGCAGCCACTCGGTGGCATCGTCGTGGACGTGGTTCCCACGCACGCACCCCGGGCGAACCGACACCACGTGCGCGTGGGCGAGCGCCTCGGCCGGCACACCCGCTCGGGTGGGGGCCACGCCCCAACCCCGATCATCCGCCCACACCCCACCCTCATCGAGTCGTCGCATGGCCTCCTCCGGCGGGAGCCGATCCGCCGGGACACCCCCCGCCCCGCGCCGCCGGCTCCATCGGAGCCGACGTTACCAGGCGGCCGCACCCCCCGCTACGGTCGCCACGCGGGCTTCGGCCACGGCTACCCGACCGGCACCAGCGGATAGTGGACGACGAAGGGCACGTCCAGGTCGTCGCGCTCCACTCCCCACACGCTCTCGGCGAGGGCGGCTTCGAGCTCGAAACCCGCAGGCAGGCGCACGTCGGCCACGTGCGAGAGGTCGTTCCCGTCGAGCACCATCCACACCGAGCTTCCGTCCGCCTCGGGAGGTCGGCGCCGGAGCCACAGCCGGCCCGACTCGTCCACCGTCGCCCGGTCGAGCGGCGGATGGGTCTCGGGAAGGTAGAGCACATCGGCCAGGCGACTGCGGACCGACGCCTCGGTGGCGCCGGGCCGCATGCGCGAGAAGATGGCGGCGAGCGCGTCCAGCGCGCTGTCCTTCTGCGTCTGCAGAAGCGGTACGGGCACGTAGGGCAGCGCCGCGTGAGCGAGCGTGTCACCCGCAGCGCCCACCGCGGTCACCTCGATCGCCGCCCGCTCGGCCGGTGCGCCCGTGTCGTATTCCATCACGAAGAATACGCCGCGCCTCGGGTCGGCGGCGATCAGCGGGGCGTCGCGCCAGGGGAGCGGGCCGGCCGTGGCGCCCTGGTCGTCCCACTGTACCACGAAGAACGTGTGGCCCCACGGCGCGGTCACGACCGCGCGCGGCTCGCCCTCCGTGAGGTCGGCGACGAGGTGCGTCTGAGGCGGGACCTCGACCCCGGACCCGGGCGGCAGCGTCGGGACCGAGTAGGCGGCGTACACCGTGCGACCGTCGGGGCCCAGTGCGTAGGGATACAGATGGGCCATCCCCGAAGGCTCGGGCGGCAGCTCTACCCGGCGGCTCTCGAGCAGCTCCCCTTCGGGCGTGAAGAAGGTGAAGCGCGAGGTGGCGCCGTCGAGCACCCAGATACGGTCCCCCGCACGGCCGACCGCCGTGATCCGGCGGAACTCGCCCGGCCCGTCTCCCGGCCTTCCGAACGACCCCAGGAACGATCCGTCCGCGGCGAAGCGACGCACCGAGGCGTCGCTGCGACTGGCCACGAACACCGACCCGTCGTCCCACGGCAGCACGGCGGTCACGTCCGTGAGGGCGGTCTCGTCTCCCTCGACGCTGCCGATGCGCACGGTGGGCTCGCCCACGGTCCATTCGGGGGCCTTCGCGGCGGCGGGTCCCTCGTCCGAACAGGCCGCGAGGGCGAGCGTGCCCGCGAGGAGCAACGCGCCGGACGCGCGGGCCGCCGGCGGGACCGTACGGGTGCGGAGGAGCCAGAACACGGGTACAACTCCTTTCCGACCGGGCGGCACGCACGGGGCGCCGCGCCGGTCCGATCGCCACGCTGGGGGGCAGGCGTCATCGCGCAGGATAGGTCACCTGGACGACGAAGGCCAGAGGAGGCCCGGCGCCGACGATCGCTCCGGGCCGCCCGACCCCAGGGGGTGGGGGCTGTCCCCCACCCCGGACTCGAACGTCACCCGGTGGGGACAAACGCGCCGGCACCGGCCCGAAAATCCGCCCGGGACGGGCGCCGCCGGGCGGCACGCGGCTTGCACGCATTCCCCAGTGAAGCACATCGTCCGGCGATGTCCACCGGATCGGGGAGGAGGCGCCCGGCCTGCCGACGCCCCCTCTGGATCGGGAGAGGCGCGGGCGAGCATCGCGGACGCGAAAAGGGGGAG
Organism: Gemmatimonadota bacterium; assembly: GCA_003695865.1. Lineage (GTDB taxonomy): Bacteria > Gemmatimonadota > Gemmatimonadetes > Longimicrobiales > Gaopeijiaceae > J028. Next base: position 1,983 of record RFGQ01000203.1, read on the forward strand.
TGGACCGGCATGACGAGGGCAACCTGCCAGACCACGCGCTCGGCGCGCCCGACGGGGAGCGGCCGCGGGACCCACCAGTGGTCGGGGCCGCGCGGAGCGACGAGGGCGCGACGCACGTCCCTGTGGCTCGCAGCGGTGCTCGCCGCCATGCTCACGCCGGCGCCCGCCGCAGCGCAGCAGGGCGGCCCGGGGTTCCTGTTCCGGCAGCCCAGGGTGACGCTCGGCATCTCGGCCACCTATCTGGTACCTCGCGCTTCGTCGGACCTGTACGACTTCGTGACCCGTGAACTCACTCTCGACCGGTCCGACTTCGTCGCTCCGGGCGTGCGCGGCGACCTCGCCGCGCGCGTGGCGCCACGCGTCGACCTGCTGGTCAGTGTGGCCTACGTCCGCTCCGAGACGCGGTCGGAGTTCCGTGACTTCGTGGGCGAAGACGACCTGGCCATCGCGCAGACGACCACCCTGCGGCAGACGCCCGTCACCGTCGGCGCCCGCTACTATCTGCGCGAGCGCGGCAGGGCCGTCAGCCGCTTCGCCTGGGTACCCGCCCGCTGGAACGCCTACGTGGGCGCCGCGCTCGGGCGCACCTGGTACCGCTTCGAGCAGTCCGGCGAGTTCGTCGACACCGGCTCGCTCGACATCTTCTTCGACACCTTCACCTCCAGCGGATCCGGCGGCACCCTCCAGGTGTTGGGCGGGGCGGAGGTGGGTCTGAACAATCTCCTGCTGCTGACGGGCGAGGCCCGCTACCAGTGGGCGGACGCGCCCCTCGGCAACGACTTCGTCGACTTCGACGACATCGACCTGTCGGGGCTGCAACTCTCACTCGGCTTCGCGGTACGGTTCTGAGGGGCCGCACCGCGACACCGGGATGCCTCGAGGGAGGACGATCATGAACACACGCTCGTTGACGCTTTCCGCCGGGACGCGCACGGCCGCGGTGCTGGGCGCCGCGCTCGCCTTGTCGCTCTCAGGAGCGGGCGCCGTGCACGCCCAGGGCGGGTCCGACGCGGCCGGCTGGCTGGCGTGGACCGGCTGCTGGCAGCCGGCCGACGCCCCGAGCGAGGCCGGCGTGCTGTGCGCGCGCCCGCTGCCGGGCGGCGCCGTGGAGTTCGTGACGGTCGTCGAGGGCTCGGTGGCCGCACGCGACACCGTGCGTGCCGACGGGCGCCGGCACGACGTTCGCCGTGACGACTGCGCCGGCTGGGAGGAAGGGCGCTTCTCCTCCGACGGCAGCCGCGTGTTCGTGGAGTCGGTGCTGCGTTGTGAGGACGGCACCGAGCGCCGCACGCGCGGGCTCCTGAGCCTGGCCTCTCCCGAAGAGTGGCTGGACGTGCGCGTGGTCGACGTGGGCGCCGGACCCGCGACGCTGGTGCAGTGGTACCGGCCGGCCCGGGACGCCGAAGCCGAGGCACTGGCCGGGCTCGACGTCCTCTCCACGCGGCGGCGCATGGACGTGCGCGCCGCGCGGGCGGGGGCGGCAGGCGCCATCGACGGTGACGACGTGGTCGAGGCCGTGCGCTACCTGCCGGCCGAGGCCGTGGAGGCGTGGATCGCCGAGCGCGGAGAGCGCTTCGCGCTGGACGGTGAGCGGCTCGTTCGGCTCGCCGACGCGGGTGTGCCACCCGAGGTGATCGACGTGATGGTCGCGGTGAGCTATCCCGGCAAGTTCCACCTGGCCGAGGGCGCGGTGGACGGCGAGTACGCCGCGGTCGCCACCGGCGGCCGGGGCGGCTACGCGGACGACCCGTTCGACGACACCTACGACGGGTACGATCGCTACGACCGCCGCCGCCGCTACGGCTATACGCGATTCGGGTTCGGCAGCTACGGATACCGCTACGGGTACGGATTCGGTTTCGGCCGCGGGCTCTTCTACGACCCGTTCTTCGACCCGTACTTCGGGTTCGGCTTCGGCTACCGCCCGACCATCGTGGTGGTCGACCGGGGCGGCGTCGCCCCCGAGCGCGGCCACGGCCGGGTCGAGCGGGGCAGCGGCTACCGGAGCAGCGGCTCGGGCGGCGTGGGACGCACGACACGCGGCCGCGCGCGGCCGGCCCGCGCACAGCCCGCGAGGGCACCCCGCGCGCAGCCCTAACGCACGCCTCCGTCGCGGGCGTCGGGCTCGAAGGGCGCGGGCAGC
>RFGQ01000204.1 GCA_003695865.1 Gemmatimonadota bacterium
CGACGCGCTCATCCGGGTGCTCGCGAAGCGGACGGTAGCCGAACTCGGCGACGTGTCGAAGCGGGAAGAGATCCTGGAAGAGCTCCGTGCAGCCTTCGACTCCGTGCTCGGAGAAGGGGTGACGGGGCGCCTGTTCATCCCCCAGTGGGTCATCCAGTAGAGAACCGTGGCTTCCGAAAGCCTGTCCCAGGACGAAATCGACCTCCTTTTCAAGGGAGGCGGCGGCGCGGCGCCGGATCCGGTGCCGCAGATGCCCGGAGCACGCGATCCGAGGCAGGACGTGCAGGTCTACGACTTCCGCAGACCGGCACGCATCTCCAAGGACCGCAAGCGCTCGCTGACGGCGATCTACGGGCTGCTGGCCAAGAGCCTGGAGAGCTGGATCGCGGGTCGCGTGCGCGACCAGATCGGCCTCGATCTGCAGAGCGTGGAGCAGCTCACCTTCGGCGAGTTCATGCTCGCGCTTCCGTCGCCGTGCGCGTCCTACATCATGAGCGTGAACGGGCCGGCGGGTCCGCACCAGGCGGTCATGGACTTCGGCCACGAGTTCGCCTACTTCCTGGTGGACCGGCTGCTGGGGGGGTCGGGGCGCATCGTGTCGCCCGACCGCGGACTCACCCCGATGGAGCGCATGGTCGTGCGCCTGGTGGCCGACCGCATCGCGCTCCAGCTCAGCGAGGCGTGGGAGGACTACGCGAAGCTCGACGTGAAGGTCACGGGCTTCGAGTCGATCCCCGAGATGCTCCAGGTGGCCAACCGCGAGGACACGGTCCTCGTCGCGAACATCCGCGTGACGATGGACAACACGTCTTCGCTGCTGCTGCTCTGTCTGCCGTTCGGCATCCTCGAGCGCTTCTTCACCAGCCAGTCGGACCGGCGCGTGCAGGTGGCGCAGGGCAACCCGGAAGAGCGCGCCGTGGACCAGCGCGCCATCGAGCGAACGCTGCGGACCTCGAAGGTCACGGTGGGCGCCCGGCTGCCTCCCTTCATGCTGAACATGCGCACGCTCGCGGCGATCGAGCCGGGGGCGATCCTGGCCACAGGCCTGCCGCCCGAATCGGACCTCGAGATCTACGTGGCGGGCCAGAAGCGCTTCACCGCCACTCCGGGCCGTGTGGGCAAGCGCC
>RFGQ01000205.1 GCA_003695865.1 Gemmatimonadota bacterium
AGACGCGCCTCACCAAAGGCGCGGGCACCCACTCCATCTCGGCGGCGTCGAAGGGCAGGGCTTTCGTGGACACCTCCTCGAGGATCTTCGTGCCCCCGCGCACCGTGGTCCTCAACCAACAAGGCCAACAGGTCTTTGTCCTCGACGACAACCCCGTGCCCGAGTGGCGATCGCTGGCCAAGCCCAGGCCCGAGCTCGTGACCATCACGGGCCCCTCGGGCGCCGAGCTCAACGGGCTCCTCGTGCCTCCGGTGGGCCGCATCGAGGGTCAGAAGTACCCGGTGATGACCTACGTCTACGGCGGCCCCCACGCCCAGATCGTGCGCGACGGTTGGGGCCGCCTGCAGCCCTTCATCGTCTTTCTGGCCCAGCGGGGGATCGGCACCTTCATCGTCGACAACCGCGGCTCGGGCAACCGCGACCGCGCCTTCACCCGCGCGATCAAAAACCGCTTCGGCGACATTGAGGTCGAGGATCAATTGGTGGCCCAGGCCTGGCTGAAGGAGCAGCCCTGGGTCGACGGTGACCATGTCGGTGTCTTCGGCTGGTCCTACGGTGGCTACATGAGCCTTCTCCTCATCCTCGAAGAGGAGACGCCCTTCGCCGCCGCGGTGAGCGTCGCCCCGGTCACCGACTGGAAGCTCTACGACACCCACTACACCGAGCGCTACATCGGCACCCCGCAACAAAACGGCGAGGTCTACGAGCGCGCCGAGGTCATCCGGCGGGCCAAAGGCCTCGAGCGCCCCCTCCTCGTCATGCACGGGATGGCCGACGACAACGTGCTCTTCGAACACAGCCTCGCCCTCTTCGAGACCCTGCAGGGGGAGAGCCTACCCTTCGAGCTCATGGTCTACCCGGGGCGCGCCCACGGCATCCGGGGCCGGGGCACCCAGCTGCACGTGTACCGCATGATCTGGCGCTTCTTCTCCCGTGAGCTCTGCACCGAGCTCAACGGCGGCTGTCGCGTGCCCCCCGCGGCCGGGCCCGCCCCCGCCGACGAGAAGGCCGCCACCGCGCAGGCGGACACCGGGAGCGCTCCGCAGGGATGACGTCCACCGACGACGAGCTCTGGTCCGAGATCCTCGACCCCGAGCATCGCCCGCCGTCGGTGATGGTGGCCGCGTTGCCCGCGGGGCGCGACGCCTCGGTGACCGAGCTCGGTCACCGGCTGGAGCGCAACGGCTACCAGATCGTCGAGCAGGAGGTCCTGCCCGAGCCCGACCTCCCCGCGGCCCAATGGCAGATGAGGGTGAGGCTCGACCTCGACGAAGACGACGCGCTCGACC
>RFGQ01000206.1 GCA_003695865.1 Gemmatimonadota bacterium
GGACGATATCAGGGACAGGGGCTGGGGAGAGGGGCTAACTCCTAACCGATGTCAACCGCCGTGCACCGAGATCCCGAGGTCGCCGAGCTGCTGGCGCACGACGTCGCCGAGGCAGACGGGTGCGCCCGAGCGGGCGGCCTTGGCAGAGACGTCGGGCTGGCTATCATGGCCGTTGGCCGGGGACCCCGAACCAGGCGCTGGGGAGTTTCGAGACTGCCCCTCATCATTCGCCTTGGGGCCCCGGCCGCTCCGCTTCTCGAGGGCCTTGACCGAGGGGTAGCGGCTGCGCGTCCGGCGCGAGCTCTCCTTGGCGTCGAGCTCGGCGCCCTGGTCGTCGCGGAACCTGTAGCCGGCGGTGTCCCCGTCGGCCTCGCGCTTGAGCACGGCGTAGAGGCGCCGCGCCAGCTTGTTGGCGAGCGCGACGACGATCTTGGTGTGGTGCCAGCCTGCCCGCCGCTTGGCGTGGTAGTAGGCCGCCAACTCCAGGTCGGTGCGCCGGGCGTTGTCGGCGGCGAGAAAGAGGTACTGGCGCATCAAGCGGTTGCCGGCCTTGCTGATGCGCTGCCCGGTGCGGTCGGTGTTGCCGCTCTGGCTCTTGAGCGGAGCGAGCCCGAAGTAGCTGACGAAGGCCTTGGCGTTGGGGAAGCGGCGGATGTCGCCGACGAAGGCCCGGACGGCCGGGGCGGTGGTCTTGGCGATGCCCGGCAGCGTCTCGACGAGGCGCTCGGGGTCGGCCTTCTCGTAGGCCTCGGCGATACGCCCCTCGATCTCGGCGACGCGCGTGTCCAGGGCGGCTATGCGGTCGAGGTGAAGGTCGATCTCGACCTGGGCGACGTCGAAGTCTACCGGGCAGCGGCCTGCCGCCAAGAGGGGCTCCCAGATGGACCAGGCCTTCTCGGCGGCCCGGTGCCAGCGCTGGAGCAGCCGCTCGGTGCCCTTGCCGAACACCCGCGCCTCGGCGAGCGCCCGCTGCATGCCCTCGACGCCGGCCTCCAGGACGGCCTTGGGGTGCAGGAAGTGCCGCAGCAGGAAGCTCTTGACTGCGGTGAGCGTGTTGCCCTGGCCGAGCACGCCGGGCAGGGCCGGCACATAGGCCTCCAGCGCCGCGAGCAGGCGCCGGACCTCCCGGGAGCGGTCCTTGACGAGCTGGACGCGCAGGCGCACGAGGCGCTGCAGCGCGAACTGCTCCGCCGGAGCGACGGCGACCGGGCGGATGCGGTCGGGGTTGGCC
>RFGQ01000025.1 GCA_003695865.1 Gemmatimonadota bacterium
ACGATGCACACGGCCCCACTTTCGGGGGCGAGGACGGCAGCGTAGCGAGAACGAGGTGAGCGGTGGTCGGCAGCGACGCGATTCGACGGCGGCGACCGGGGCCCTGGAGGGTCGTCCGCCTCGCGGCTCTTGCTACCCTCGCGGCCGCCTGCGGCCCCGCCCCCGCGGAGCGCGACGTGCGCCCGGCCGCCCCCGCGGTCGCCTACGCCGACCTCATCGCCGAGCTCTCGGGCGAGGCCGGCTACTTCGACACCGACAACCTCATCTCGAACGAGGCGTCCTACCTGCACGTGCTGCCGGCGCTCGACACGCTGGTGGCGCCCGGGGGGGTGTACCTGGGCGTGGGACCCGACCAGAACTTCAGCTACATCGCGGCGTTGCGTCCGAGCCTGGCCTTCATCGTAGACATCCGCCGCGACAACGTGCTGCAGCACCTCTTCTTCCGCGCCCTCTTCCTGCGCTCGTCGACGCGAGCCGAATACGTCACCTGGCTGTTCGGCCTCACGCCGCCCGACCCGGCCGAGGCCCGCGCCCTTTCGGGCGCCGGTGCGGAGGCCGTCGCCGCTTTCGTGCGCGCACACCCCACGACCCCGGCACGCGGCGCCGCGGCCGTCGATTCGGTGCTGGCCACCGTGCGTTCGCTCGGGGTGCGGTTGTCGGAGCGGGACGAAGAGTTCGTGCGCTTCGTGCACCGCAGCTTCATCGACGCGGGGCTCGACCTGCGCTTCACGAGCCACGGCCGGCGGGCTTCGCCCTTCTACCCCTCGTACGGAGAGCTGCTCGTGGAGCGCGACCGGTCGGGGGCGCAGCGGAACTATCTGGCGAGCGAGGAGGCGTTCCGGGTGGTCGACGCCCTTCAGGACCGCGGCGCGATCGTTCCGGTGGTCGGAGACCTCGCCGGGCCCCGGGCGCTGCCGGCCATCGCCGCCTTCCTCCGGGAGCACGGCCTCGCCGTGAGCGCGTTCTACGTTTCGAACGTGGAGTTCTATCTGTTTCCCGCCGGCACGTTCGGCGCCTATGGGGCGAACGTGGCCGGACTGCCGCGAAACGCCGACGCGGTACTCATCCGTAGTGTCTTTCGTCGCCCGCACCCCGAGACCGTGCCCGGTTACGCGAGCACCCAGTTGCTCGAGCGCCTCGACGACTTCGTCGCCCGCTTCGAGGCCGGCACGCTCACGTCGTACCGAGCGCTGATCGACGGGGCGCGGCCGCCCCGCTGACGCGTGTAGTGGAGGCCGCATGTCTCTCGTGTCGACCCTGGTCCTGACCGTGGTGATGCTCGCCTGCCTGGTCGCGGTGCCGCTGGGCCTGCCGGGCCTGTGGATCATGCTCGCAGTG
>RFGQ01000207.1 GCA_003695865.1 Gemmatimonadota bacterium
CCCAACCTGGGGTCGGCGGGCGCCCGCCGTCGAGAGGGAAAGGGGCGCCTCAGGCGCGCAGGCGCTCCCGGGCCTGGTCCAGGTCGTGCATCACCGTCACGCCCGCCGCGTCGGAAGCGGCGTGGCCCGCACCCCGGCCGCCGACCCACAGGTCGACGATGTCGGGCAGGGCCTCGCGCAGGCGGGCCAGGTGGGCGGCGGCCCGGTCGGGATCGGCCGGTGTCACCACGCTGACCGCAACCACGTCGGCCCCCACCTCGATGGCAGCGCGCGCGATGTCTTCGGGCGGCAGATCGACGCCCAGGTCGACCACCGCCCAGCCCTCGGCCGCGGCGGCGGCGCCCACCAGGCGCGCACCGAGCCCGTGCCGCTCGCCCGGAAGTGTGGCCAGCACGATGCAGCGCGCTCCCCTCTCCGCGGCCGGCGGCCCGGCAAGCCAGTCGAGCACCCGCTCCAGCACGCCGCTCGCCAGGTGCTCCGCCGCGGGCGTCAGCTCGCCCCGCGCCCACGCTTCGCCCACGGCGCGGAGCAGCGGCACCACGACCCGGTCGAGGAACGGCTCGCCGCCCAGCGCCACGGCCGCCAGGCGGAGCGTGCGCTCGAGCGCCCCGGCGTCCATCCGCCCCACAGCCGCGAGAGCCCGCGTCACGTACACCTCCGCGGGTGCTCCCTCCACGCCCGGCCCCGGTCGCGGCGGGACCTCAACGCCTCCCGCCGACCCGTCGTCGCCGTCCGCCGCCCGGCGATCCTCCCGCAGCAGCGCCCTGGCCTCGTCCAACCCGAGGGAGGCCACCATGCGGATCGGGCGCCCGCGCTCGGTCAGCTCCCGGAGCACGGTCAGGCGTTCCAGATCCTGGTCCGTGTAGAGTCGTTGTCCACCCTCGGAACGGGCCGGGCGCACCGCGCCGTAGCGCCGCTCCCAGGCCCGCAGCGTCGCGGGGGTCAGCCCCGTACGCAGCGCCGCCGCGCGAATCGGATGGCGGGGCTCGTCGCGGTCCATGGTCTCGGTCCGGCCGGAGTCGGTTCGGGGGGAGCGAGCCGCAGCGGGGCCGGGATGGGACCCGGCGGCGTGTCCGGAGCCTAGCGATTCGTCGAAGCCGTGTCAAAGGATCGCGCGTCGATTGATTGGACAGACACTTGACAAAACATCGGACAGGCCCCTAATTGCTGTACAACAGTTGTACAACATCACGAAGGGAGACCGATCATGAAGCGGACCATCACCACATTCGCACTCGCCGCGTTGTTCGTCGCAGCGCCGCTGCAGGCCCGCGCGCAGTCGCACGCGAAAGCGAAGGACATCGTGACCACAGTCGTCGAGGCCGGGTCGTTCACGACGCTCGCCACGGCGCTGCAGGCCGCAGGCCTGGTAGACGTGCTGAAGGGGAACGGCCCCTTCACCGTGTTCGCGCCCACTGACGAGGCGTTCGCCCAGCTTCCCGCCGGCACGCTCGAGGCGCTGCTCGCCGACAAAGAGGCGCTCACGCGCGTCCTCACCTTTCACGTGGTCCCGGGCCGGGTGACCTCGGGAGACGTCGTGAAGCTCTCGAGCGCCCCCACTGTGGCAGAGGTCCCTGCGCCCATCGAGGTGCGGGACGGCGCCGTGTACGTGGCGGGCGCCAGGGTGACCACGGCCGACATCGAGGCGTCGAACGGCGTCATCCACGTGGTCGACCGTGTGATGATCCCGCCGCAGAACTAGGTTCCCACGTGGTCCCGGCCGCCGGGGGGCGGGAGCCTTCGGGCCCCGCTCCCGCGGCGCGGGCTCGAACGGGCGAGCGACCGCCTCCTGGGCGCACGCCCCGAACCACGATCTTGACCGAGGCCAAAGCGTGATCCCGACCGTGCTCACAGCCTGGGCGATGCTCGCCGTGGGCTTCGCGCTCCTCTGGCTGCGACAGCTGCGCACCCGCGACGCCACGAGTGTCGACGCGGCCTGGGCCCTGTCCATCGCGGGCCTGGCCGCCGTCTACGCGGCCTTCGGGGACGGTGATCCCGCCCGGCGCCTCCTGGTGGCGGCACTGGCCGGAGCCTGGGGGCTTCGGCTGGCCGGCCACCTGCTGCTCGACCGCGTATTCTCCGACACTGCCGAAGAGGACGGCCGCTACCGGGCGCTCCGTGAGCACTGGGGAGCGCGGGCCAACGCGTGGCTATTCCTGCTCTACCAGGGTCAGGCCGCAGTGGCGGTGCTCTGCTCGCTGCCGCTGATCGGCGCGATGCAGGGCGGTCCGCTCGACGGCTGGGCGGCGGCCGGGGCGGGTCTGTGGCTGGTCGCGCTCACGGGCGAGGCGATCGCGGACCGGCAGCTCGCTCGCTTCCGTGCCGATCCCGCCAACCGGGGCCGCGTCTGCCGCGAGGGGCTGTGGCGGTACTCGCGCCATCCGAACTACTTCTTCGAGTGGCTCCACTGGTGGGCCTACGTGCTCATCGGCCACGGTGCACCCCTCACCTGGCTGGGGCCGGCCGTGCTCCTCGCGTTCCTCTTCCGCATCACCGGCATCCCCTACACCGAGCGGCAGGCGCTCCGCAGCCGCGGCGAGGCGTACCGGGAGTACCAGCGCACGACCAGCGTCTTCGTGCCGCTGCCGCCGCGGTCGCCGCGGTGAGCCGCACGCTCCGCCCGGCGCGGGCCTCTGCGTCCGCGGCCGCCCGCCCTGCTGCCCGGGTGGCGTCCCGGTGACGCCCCGCGACCGCATCCGCGTGCTCGTCGACCGCCCCGTCCGGGCCGACGGGTCGTACGTGCTCTACTGGATGATCGGGGCCCGCAGGCTCGGCTGGAACTTCGCGCTCGACCGGGCCGTGGAGCTCTCGCGCACCGCACGCCTGCCGCTGCTGATCTTCGAGCCGCTCAGGGTCGACTACCCGTGGGCGTCGGAGCGCACCCACGCGTTCGTGCTCGACGGCATGGCCGAACATGCCGCGCACCTCGAGGGCGGACCGGTCGGATACCTGCCCTACGTGGAGCCGAGCCCGGGCGCGGGGCGCGGCCTGCTGGAGGCGCTCGCCGCACCCGCGGCGGCCGTGGTGACCGACGAGGCGCTCACCTCGTTCCTGCCCCGCGCGGTCGAGGCCGCCGCCCGCCGGTTGGACACCCGGCTCGAGGCGGTGGACGGCAACGGACTGCTCCCCCTTTGGGCCCTCGCCGAGGCTCCAGGCACCGCGCACGCGTTCCGGCGCCGGCTGCACCGGCTGCTGCCCGAGCGCTTCGGAGAACGCCCGCAGCCCGACCCCTTCCGCGGCCCCCCGCTTACGCCCTTCCCCGGCTTGCCGTCCGATCTCCGCACCCGCTGGCCGTCCGCGTCGGCCGGCCTGCTCCGCCGGGACCCCGACGCGCTGGGGGGTCTGCCCATCGACCATGAGGTGCCGCCCGCGTCGGAACGCGGCGGCTCGGCCGCCGGCCGCGCGCGGCTGCGGGCCTTCGTCGTGGAGCAGCTCCCGCACTACGCCGCGCAGCGCAACGACCCCGACGCGGACTGCGTGAGCCGCCTCTCACCCTACCTCCACTTCGGACACGTCTCGGCGCACGAGGTGTTCGCCGCCGTCGCGGACGCCGAGGGTTGGACGCCGCTCCGGGTGTCGGGGCCACCCGACGGCCGGCGGCGGGGCTGGTGGGGGATGAGCGAGAGCGCCGAGGCCTTCCTTGATCAGCTCGTCACGTGGCGGGAGCTCGGGCACCTCTTCGCCGCGCGGGTCGAGGCGTACCGCCGCTGGGAGTCGCTGCCGGCATGGGCCCGCGCCACGCTCGAGGCGCACGCCGCCGACCCCAGACCCTGGTGCTACGACATCGATGCGTTCGAGGGAGCGCGGACCCACGATCCGCTGTGGAACGCCGCGCAGCGCCAGCTCGTGCGCGAGGGCCGCATCCACAACTACCTGCGCATGCTGTGGGGCAAGAAGATCCTCGAGTGGAGCGCCCACCCCCGCGAAGCGCTCGCCACCATGATCGCGCTCAACGACCGCTGGGCGCTCGACGGTCGCGACCCCAACTCCTACGCGGGGATCTTCTGGGTGTTCGGACGCTTCGACCGCGGCTGGCCCGAGCGCGCAGTGTTCGGCCGCGTGCGTTCGATGAGCTCGGAGCGGACCGCGCGCAAGGTGGCGCTGCGCGAGTACCTCGCCCGCTACGGGCCCGCGTCTCCTCAGGCCTGACGCGCTCCTCCGGCGCCCCGCCCTCAGTCCACCCGCACTGCGTGCGCGCTGTGGATGTCGTCCAGCGCCCGCAACTCTTCGAGCAGGGCCGGCGGCACGTGGCCGTCCACGCGCACGACGGCCAGCGCGTCGCCCCCCGCGTTCACGCGCGCCTGATGATACTCGGCGATGTTGAGCCCGTGCTCCCCCAGAAGTGTGCCCACGCGCCCGATCACGCCCGGCACGTCGCGGTTGCGCAGCACCAGGATGCAGCCCTCGGGCCGCACGCTGAGCGCGTAGTCGTCGATGCGCACCAGGCGGGGGTGCTGGTGGTCGCCCAGCAGGGCGCCCGCCACACGCACCGAGCCCCGCTCGGCCCGCACCATGACGTCCAGAAAGTCGTTGTAGCCTGGCCGCTCGGGCCCCGAGCCCGTGGTCACGCCGATGCGGCGCGCACGCGCCAGGTGCGAGGCGTTCACGTAGTTGACCTGGTCGCGGCCCACGATGTCGCCGAGCAGGCCCTCGAGCACCTTGGCCGACACGGGCTTGAGCGCGTCGTCCTCCGAGCCCGCAAGACGCACGCTCACCGAGCGCAGCCCGCCCTGAACGAGCGCGCCGGCGATACGGCCGATGGCGCGCGCCAGCACGAGCAGCGGGCGCAGCCGGCGCAGCGCCTCTCCGCCGATGGCCGGCGCGTTGAGCGCGCGCGAAAGGTCTCCGAAGAGCAGCGCGTCGTGCACGCCCTCGGCGATCTCCTCGGCGACCAGCTCCTGCGCCTCGGCGGTCGAGGCGCCCAGATGGGGGGTGAGCACAAGGTTGGGCGCATGCCGAAGCGGGCTCTCGTCTTCGAGCGGTTCGTGGGCGAACACGTCGAGCGCCGCGCCGGCGATGACGCCCTCGCAGAGCGCGCGCGCGAGCGCGCCCTCGTCCACCACTCCGCCGCGCGCCACGTTGATGAGGAACGCGCTCGGCTTCATGCGCGCCAGTTCCTCGGCGCCGATCATGCCTTCGGTCTGCGGCGTGAGCGGTACGTGCAGCGTCAGCACGTCGGCCCGCGCGAGGGCGGTCTCGAAACCGACCCGCTCCAGTCCGATCTCCGCGGCCCGCTCTTCGGTCAGGTAGGGGTCGTAGGCGATCGTCCGCATGCCGAACCCCTGCGCCCTCCGGGCGACCTCGCCGCCGATGCGCCCAGCGCCCATCAGCGCCAGCGTCTTGCCGCGCAACTCGGTGCCCGCGAAGCGCGAGCGCTCCCAGCGGCCCTCGCGGATCGAGCGGTCCGCCGCGGCCACCTTGCGCGCGGTGGCCAGGATGAGCGCCATGGTGAGCTCGGCCGCCGACACGGTGTTACCGGCCGGGGCGTTCATGACCGGAATGCCGCGCTCGGTCGCCGCCTCGATGTCGATGTTGTCCACACCCACACCGGCGCGGCCCACCACCCTCAGGTTGGGGGCCCGCTCGAGCAGCTCGCGGGTCACCTGCGTGGCGCTGCGCACGATCAGACCGTGCGCGCGGGCCAGCGCTTCGTTGAAGCGGTCCTCGTCCCAGTCGTGTGTGAAGACCACCTCGAAGCGGTCGTCGGACGTGAGCGGATCCAGACCCGACGCCGAGATCTTGTCGGCGGCGATGATCAGGAACCGCTCGCTCACCTCTCCCTCGCCCCGCGTGGGCATGGCCGCCCCCTCACTCGGTCAGCACCTCGGTCAGGTCGGCCAGCAGGGGTTCGAGCGTCGACACGTCGTGCTCCCCCATGTGGCCGATGCGAATGGTCGTCTCTTTGAGCCGCCCGTAGCCGCCCCCGATCACCCAGCCGCGCTCGCGCATGCGGGCGACCACTTCGGGACCGCTGCGTTCCCGGGGCAGGCGCACGCAGGTCACGGTCGGCGACCGGCAGCCTTCGGGCGCGAGCACCTCGACGTACACGCCGCGGTCGTGCAGCTCCTCCACCCAGGCCCACGTGCGGCGGGCCATGGCCTCGTGCCTGGCCCAGCGCGCCTCGACACCCTCGGCGCGGATGCGCTGGAGCTGCACGTCGAGCGCGTAGAGCAGCGTCACCGCGGGTGTGGTGGGCGTCTGGTGCTTGTCGAGTTGAGCCTCGAAGCGCGCCAGATCGAAGTACATGCCGCGGCCGGCCGTCTCGCTCGCCGCCGCCGCGAAGCGCTCCGACCAGGTGGCGAAGGCGAGGCCGGGCGGCAGGGCGAGCGCCTTCTGCGATCCGGTGAGCACCCAGTCGAGCCCCCAGGCGTCGGGGCGCATCTCGGCGCCCGAAAGCCCCGATACGCTGTCGACCAGGACCAGCGCTTCGGGGGTCCGCTGGCGCACGGCTTCGGCGATCCGGTCCACACGGTTGATCACGCCCGTCGAGGTCTCGTTGTGGACGACCGTGACGACCTGGTAGCGGCCGCTCGACACGCGGTCGGCCACCGCCCCGGGGTCGATCGCCTCGCCCCACGGTACCTCGAGCACGTCCACGTCGCGTCCCAGGTCCTGGGCGATCTCGGCGAAGCGCGCGCTGAACGCTCCGCACACCGTGGCCAGCACGCGCCCGCGGCCGCCGTTGAGGAGCCCGGCCTCCATGAGGCCGGTGGCCGACGACGTCGACACGAGGACGGGCCGCGCGGTCTGGAAGACCTCACGCAGCCCCTCCTGAATCCGAGCCAGCAGTGCCTGGATTTCTGAGCCCCGGTGACTGATGGGCTGGCGGGCCTGCGCGCAGAGCACGTCGGGGTGGACCTCGGTCGGTCCGGGGAGGAAGAACCACCCGCGTCGCTCCGCGGTGGGTTCGCTCACCTTCTCTCACCTCTCAGATGGGGCCGTACCCCCACGGGTCGGCCGCAGACGGAGCAGCGCTCCACCGGTGTGCGGACCGCCGGCGCCGGCGCCGGAACGCGAACCCCCGGGCGAGCGCGCCGGAGAAGATACACGTCGCGTCGCGCCGCGACAGGGCGAACAGCCGCGGGTGAGACGCAGCGCCGTGCGCCGTGGCCGCTCAGCGCCACGCGTCCCGCCAGCGATGGTAGTGCACCGCCACCACCCCGCCCCGGCGCAGCACGTCGAGCCCCGACGCGTCGCGATACGCCTCGCGGTAGAACACGTGGGTCACCTTCGCCTGGATCATGAGCTTCGCGCACATCACGCACGGGCTCGCCGTCACGAAGGCGACCTTGTCGCCCACCTGTCCGGGCGACTTCACGAGCGCGTTCTGTTCGGAGTGGATGCAGCCGCACGCTCCCGGGGTGTCGGCGTCGCAGCGGTTCGGGAAACCGCGCGCGTTGCCGTTGTATCCGATCGAGAGCACGTTCTCGAGGCTCGGGCCGGTGATCACCGTGCCCACCTGCAGACGGGCGCAGGTGCTGCGCTTGGCCAGCTCCTCGGCCATGCGCATGTAGACCTCGTAGAGCGGGGGCCGCGTGACCTCGGGCTCGGCATCCGCCTCGATCAGGTTGAGCGGGTGCGTGTTCTCGGGCACCAGGTCCTTCGCATACACGGCCATGGAGCGCGAAACTGCGGCCCACGGGGCGGCCGGGCAACGCCCGCACGGCGGCCGACCCGCTCCGCCGCCGTCCGCCCCGGGCCCCGTGCCGGAGCGTCGGCCGCCTCAGGAGCCTTCGGACGCCTCGGCCATCGCCGCGCTGCGCACCACCTCGAGCAGCTCACGCACGGTGCTCGCGCCGCGGTCCTTCGCATACCAGCGCCGGATCTCGCGGTAGCGCTCATCCGAGGGCAGTTCGCGGTGCGCCATGGTCCACGCCTGGATCTCGCGCGGGCGCGGGCCCCACCACCCGACTTCGTTGAAGTCGGCGTCGTAGACGATCACGACCGGGATCGAGCGGCTGCGCCCGTCGGTGAGGTGTGCGTCCATGAGGTCGGGGTTGTCGTCGCGCCCGAGCACGCGCAGCGGCCAGCCCACGGCCTCGGCCAGACGCGCCACCACCGGCAGCGTGTTCACGGCGTCGCCGCACCAGTCCTCGCTCAGCGCCAGCAGGCGCCATCCGCGCCCCAGAGCGCGCGCCTCGTTCACCAGGTCTTCGGGCAGGTGCACGCGCTCGTAGACGCCGTGCCACAACTCCCGGTTCTTCTCGACCGTCTCCAGGTACGCCCGGAAGTCGGGCGCTTCCTCGAAGCGTCGCTTCAGATCGCTCGTCATCGTCACTCGATGGTCTTGGTCATGTCGGTTCGCGGCGTCCGGGCGGGCAGGCGAACGTGCGTCGCCCGTAGGACGCTCGCGTCCTACGGGGCCTTAATCCCACATCCAGGACCGGTGTTCCCCGGGGGTGCGCTCAACCTCCGTCTTGAATATTGTTGAAGAGCACGACCACTGGACGGGTCAACCCTCACCCCACCTCGATGAGCGGATCTTCCACGGAGGTTCCGAGCCGGCTGCGTGTGCTCGTCGCCGACGACGAGCCCATGATCCTTCGCGCCCTCGTGCGGTTCCTCGAGCGGCGGGGTCACGTCGTTGTGA
>RFGQ01000208.1 GCA_003695865.1 Gemmatimonadota bacterium
GGTCGGAGGCCTTCGTCGTAGGGCGCCGTCCGCCGCGGGCCGCGCGGCGGGCGGTCAGCCCGCCCGCTGCGCGGCCGCTTCGGCCCGGAGCGCCTCGATGTCGCGGTCGATCTCGGCCAACAGCTCCTGCTTCTCGTCGTAGTGCAGGAAGGCGGCCTCGAAGCTCATGCGGGCGAGGCGAGCCAGCTCGGGCCATGTGAAGCCCAGGTGCTCGTGGGCCCGCAGGTACTCGTCGGTGACCGTCGTGCCCGACACGAGGCGGTTGTCGGTGCACAGGGCGAGCACGAGCCCTGCGTCGAAGTAGCGGCGCAACGGGTGCTCGGCGAACGACGGCACGGCGCGCGTCTGCACGTTCGAGGTCAGGCAGATCTCGAGGGGGACCCTGAAGTCGTTGACGTACTGCATGAGGTCGGGATCCTCGTAGAGGCGCGTACCGTGCCCGATGCGGTTGGCGCGGCAGTAGTGGAGCGCCTGGTGGATCGACTCGGGCCCGTACGCTTCGCCGGCGTGGATCGTGGTGGCCATGTTGCGGTTGATCACGGTGAAGAAGGCGTCCTTGTGCTTCTTCGCCGGATAGTTGTACTCCGCGCCGGCCAGATCGAAGGCGACCACGCCCCGCCCCTTGAAGGCGACCGTGAGGTCGGCCAGGTCGCGCGACGTGCCGGGCTCCATGTTGCGGATGCCGCAGATGATGAGCGCCGTGCGGATGCCGTAGGCTTCCTCGGCCCGCCTGAGCCCGCGAAGGGGTGCCTCGACGGTCTCGGTGAGCGGCAGGCCCCCGCGGGTGTGCAGGATGGGCGAGTAGCGCACCTCGAGGTAGCGCACACCCTCCCGAGCGTTGTCTTCGGCCAGCTCGAACGCGATGCGCTCCAGCGCGTCGGGGTGCTGCATCACCGAGAGCGTGACCGCGAACTTGGCGAGGTACTCCTCCAGGTTGCGCGTGTCTTCGGCCAGCATCCAGCGCGCGAGTTCCTCTTCGTCCCAGGTGGGCAGATCGGCTCCGGCCCCCCGGGCCAGGTCGATCAGCGTTGCCGGCCGCAGGCTGCCGTCCAGGTGGACGTGCAGCTCGGCCTTGGGGAGCCTGCGGAGCAGGTCTTCGGTTACGACGACGTCGTGCATGAAGGCGAATCCCGTCGTTCTCTGGTCGTTTCGGATGGTCGGGCGCCGCAGGGGACGCCGTTCGGATCTTTACGGCGGAGCGGGCGCCGGGCGGGCCGGCCCCGGCCGCGCAGGCCCCACGTGCGGTGCGGGCGCGCCCGCACCGCTCCCCGCCGCGTGCTCGTCGGGGCGCCTTCAGTCGGCGGCGTGGTTCCCCACCAGGTGGCCGCGCTCGAGGTCGACCCGCGGCGCGGCGTAGCGCCCCGAAAAGCAGGCGTCGCAGAACGGCCCGTGCTCGGCGACGACGCCCA
>RFGQ01000209.1 GCA_003695865.1 Gemmatimonadota bacterium
CGACCGAGGCCGCACCGGCGACCGAACCGGCCGACCGGGCCGGAGCGGCCGCGCCCTGGCCCGCCGACGCCGGCTACGTGCAGCTCCCCCGCTCGCTCGTGTGGGTGAAGCCCGGGGGAGAGGGGGCGGCGGCCGAGGCGGTGGACGGCCTCTTCGTGACGGCGCGGGCCGGCCTGGTGCACGGCGTGGTCGTGAGCGGCGTCCTGGAAGGCCGCGCGGGCTTCAGTGTGCTGCCGCTGCCCGCCGTGCCCGACGGGGCGTTGCGTGCGCTCGCGCGCGAGGGCGCGCCGCTCGACGCGTTCCGCGCCACGATGCCGGGGGCGGAGCTGGACGCTCTGGTCGCGCTGACCACGGCCGAGGCCGCGTGGACCCTGATGGCACGCTTCGCGGAGGCGGCGGCCACCGGCCGCGCGGTCGCCGAGGAAGGGACGCCGCCCAGCGATGCGGACCCCGCCGGCCCCCGGCCCAGCGTGCTGCCGTTCCGGCGGTGGCGCACGGCCGGGGGACGGCCGTAGAATCGGCGCCCATGCCCAGAGAATCCAAGCGCGCCCTGCGCGAGCGAGCGAACCGCATCTTCGAGCTGCTGGCCGAGGAGTATCCCGACGCCGAGTGCGCGCTGCGCCATCGCAGCCCGTTCGAGCTGGCCGTGGCCACGATCCTCTCGGCACAGACCACGGACGAGCGGGTCAACATGGTCACGCCCGAGCTCTTCGGGCGGTATCCGGACGCGCACGCGCTGGCCGCGGCCGACCTGGCCGAGGTCGAAGAGATCATCCGCTCCACCGGCTTCTACCGGAACAAGGCCCGCAACATCGTGGGCTTCGCGCAGGCGCTGGTCGAGGAGCACGGTGGCGAGGTACCGCGCTCGATGGAGGCCCTCACGGCCCTGCCCGGCGTGGGCCGCAAGACCGCCAACGTGATTCTGGGCAACGCCTTCGGGATCGACGAGGGGATCGTCGTCGACACCCACGTGAAGCGCCTGTCCAGGCGTCTGGGCCTCACGCGCGAGGAGAATCCCGAAAAGATCGAGCGCGATCTCATGGTGCTCTTCCCCAGGGAACGCTGGACCCTGCTCTCGCACCTTCTGATCTTTCATGGACGGCGCGTGTGCGACGCCCGGCGCCCGCGCTGCGAGGCGTGCGTGGTCGCGGGCCTGTGCCCGTCGTCGCGGGTGTAGGGAACCGGGTTTTCCGTCGTATGACTTCGAACGAGAGGAGGCGGGGTGTCGGACGCACTGCCGCCGCGTGAGGACGCGGTCGCGCTGCTGGAGTCGTGGGTCGAGAACGACGGCCTGCGCAAACACATGCTCGCGGTGGAGGCCGCGATGCGGCACTACGCGTCGATCTACGACGAGGACGCCGATCTCTGGGGGCTGGCCGGGCTGCTGCACGATCTCGACTGGGAGCGCTATCCCGACGTACATCCGAAGCGGGCGGTCGAGGAACTCGAGGCGCGCGGCTATCCCGACGACGTGGTGCAGGCGATTCTGGCCCACGCGCCCGACCGAACGGGCGTGCAGCCCGAGAGCCTGATGGAGCGGGTGCTGTTCGCCTGCGACGAGCTGTCGGGCCTGGTCTACGCCTGCTGCCTGGTGAGGCCGAACGGGATCGACGACCTGAAGCCGAAGTCGGTGGCGAAGAAGCTGAAGGACCGGGCCTTCGCCGCCGGAGTGAACCGCGAGGACGTGCAGCGGGGCCTCGAGCTGCTCGGCATCGAGCGCAACGAGCACATCCAGAACGTGATCGACGCGATGCGCGGCGTCGCCGACGTCCTCGAGATCCGCGCCGAGGATCGCGCGCCGGCGTGACGGGTCCGAGCACCACGGACGCGGCGCCGGCATGAGCCGGTGGCCGGCCGGCGGCGAGAGGCCCGCGGGCGCTGGAACCGCCTGCGCGAGAAAGGGTTACGAACGGTCATGAGGCACACGTTCCCCGCAGGCGCGGGGGCCCGTCGACGCGCACGCGCGGCCGTGGCCGCTCTGGGCGCCGCCGCCCTGCTGGCCGCCGCCTCGCCGCCGGCCGCGACGGCGCAGGACGTCGAGATGCTGGCGCGCCACTACGGCACGCCCCTGCCGCCCGGTTACTTCGAGACGGTCGACCTGGACCGGAACGCCTTCCGCTTCCGGCGGGGCTTCCGCCGTGCGCCGGGCGGCGAGCCG
>RFGQ01000210.1 GCA_003695865.1 Gemmatimonadota bacterium
CGGCGCGGCCGGGCCACCTGGACGCCCGACGGAGCCGCGGGCACTATGGGCGCGCGGCCGCCGGGCGCAGGCTCCCGACGGCCGGACGAACCTTCGCGGGAGGCGCGCGCGTGAGAACGGTCGACGAGATCCTCTGTGCCGCGGCGCCCGAGGTGTGCTTCGCGGTGGCGGCCGACGTGGAACGCTGGCCGGAGATTCTGCCGCACTACCGGTGGGTGCGCTTCCGGCGCCGGGACGGTCCCGCCCGGGGGCTGGTCGAGATGGCCGCCTGGCGGCATTTCGGTCCGGTGGGCTGGCCCACGTGGTGGGTCTCGGAGATGTGGAACGACCCCGACGGCCGGCGGGTGTACTACAAGCACGTGCGCGGCATCACCCGGGGCATGGACGTGGTCTGGGAGGTCGACGCCCGTCCCGCGGGGGGATCGCACATCCGCATCGTACACGACTGGACCGGCCCCTCGTGGCCGCTCATCGGACGGTTCGCCGCAAACGCCGTGATCGGACCGCACTTCGTGAGTCACATCGCCGGGCGCACGCTCGCCGGCGTCGCCGCCGCCGCCGAGGCCAAGGAGGGCGGCGTAGCCTGATGCCTCCCCGCCGCGTCGTGATCACCGGGCTCGGCCCCATCACCGCCTCGGGCCTGGGCGTCGAGGGCTTCTGGGAGGGCCTCCGGGCCGCGCGCTCGCCCATCCGCGAGATCACCCGCTTCGACGCGAGCCCCTTCCGCAGCCGCCTCGCTGCGGAGATCGACGACTTCCATGCCGCGGACCACATGGAGGCGGCGCGGGCCCGGCGTCTCAACCGGTTCGCACAGTTCTCCATCGCCGCCACCCGCATGGCCCTCGACGACGCCGATCTCGCTCCCGAGCGTCTCGACGGAGACCGTGTCGCCGTTCAGATGGGCAGCGCACTCGGCGGCATGGTGCACGCCGAGCACCAGCTCGGGCGATTCCTCGAGGCAGGCACGCGCGCGGTCGACCCGCGTCTGGCGCTCGGGGTCTACTGCGGGGCTTCGTCCTGCAACGTGGCCATCGAGTTCGGCTTCACGGGGCCCAACTCGACGAACGCCATGAGCTGCGCATCAGGGGCCATCGCCGTGGGCGACGCCTGGCGACTCGTGCGCGAGGGCACGGTCGACGTGGCCATCGCGGGCGGCGTCGAGGCTCCGCTCGCACCCCTGACCTTCGGCGCGTTCGCGATCATCCGCGCCATGAGCAACCGCAACGACGATCCGGCGCATGCGTGCCGGCCGTTCGACCGCGACCGCGACGGCTTCGTGATGGGTGAGGGCGCCTGCGCACTCGTGCTCGAGTCGGCCGAGCATGCGCTGGCGCGCGGCGCACGCATCTACGCCGAGGTCGCCGGTTACGGCACCTCGAACGACGCGCATCACATGACCGCACCGCGCCCCGACGGCAGGCAGGCCGCGCGCGCCATGCGCGACGCGCTCCTCAGCGCCGGCCTCACGCCCGACGACATCGACTACGTGAACGCCCACGGATCGTCCACCCCTCTCAACGACGCGACCGAAACCCTGGTGATCCGTGAGGCCCTCGGCGAACGAGCCGGGCGCATCGCCGTCTCGGGCACCAAGCCCTATTACGGCCACGCGCTCGGCGCCTCGGGCGCGATCGAGGCCGCGATCTGCGCGCTTGTGCTGTCGCGCGGATGGATCCCGCCCACGCTGAACCACTCCAACCCCGGTGAGGGGTGCGACCTCGACTATGTACCGGCCCCTGAAGGCCGGCCCGCGGCCCCTCGTGCGGTCCTGAGCAACTCTTTCGGCTTCGGGGGTATCAACGCCTGCCTCGCCCTGCGGGTCTTCGACGAGGCGGCCGGTGTCGAAGCGGTCGCGGCCGGTTGAACGGAACGCGCGGGACGGGGTAGGCTGCTCGGATGTGGCACGTAGCGGCGGGCGATGAAGGCGGCGCGGCGTGTCGGCGGCCCGGATCGAGTCGACCGCGTGCGCGAACGTGCCGCGGCGCCCTGAAACGGGCCGGAAAGGCGCCGAAAACGGGGCTCAGCGCGCCGGAAAAAAGGTTTGACCTGGGAAACAGGCATTTATAACTTTCACCGGTTCTGTCGCCATGCTCCTCTAAACCGTTTTCAATTCCGCGCTTAGCGGTGGACGACGGGGTGGACCGGCGGGCTCGGGACGGGGTGTCCAACCTCTGCATGAACCCCTGACGAGGTGGTATTGAAACGGATGTTTTCCTCCTCACGTGGTCTGGATTCTTTCGACCAGTACCTGCAGGACGTCGAGAGGTACCCCCTTATCAAGGACCCCGCAGAGGAGCGAGAGCTCGCCCGGCGGGCCCGCAGTGGCGACAAGGAAGCGGCGGAACGTCTCGTTACGGCAAACCTCCGCTTCGTCATCTCCTATGTGAAGAAGTACCAGGGGCGGGGTCTCGGCCTCGCCGAACTCGTCTGCATCGGCAACGAGGGTCTTCTCAAGGCGGTCAAGAAGTTCGATCCCGACAAGGGCGTGAAGTTCATCTCGTACGCCGTGTGGTGGATCCGTCAGACCGTGCTGCAGGCGCTTGCCGAACAGACGCGCTCGGTGCGCATTCCGCTGAACCAGAATTCCAACCTGGCCAAGCTGGCGCGGATCGACACGGCGCTCACGCAGCAGCTCGGGCGTTCGCCCACGATCCAGGAACTCGCAGCCGAGATGGGTGAGCCCGAAGACACGATCCGGGCGCTGCGGCGCGTCGCGGCCTCCGAGCTCAGCCTGGATGCCCCGATCGATCGCGGCGACCGCGACAGCGCCAACTTCGGTGAGCGTTTCGCCGGCGCCGATGCGGACGACATCGAGCTCGATGTCGAAGCGGTCGCTCGCCGGGAGTTCCTCGAGCAGATGTTCGACAAGTACCTGACCGAGCGCGAGCGCAAGATCCTCTACCTGTACTACGGGCTCGACGACGGCGAGGAGCGCACGCTCGAAGAGATCGGTTCCCTGCTGGGCGTCACGCGCGAGCGCATCCGGCAGATCCGCAACCGGGCGTTCGAGAAGCTGCGCGACAGCCCGCACGGAGAGTCTCTGTCGGGCTTCTGGAACGCCAACTGAGCGCGAGCCCGGGCCCGCGGCCCGACGCCGGCCGGGTGCACGGCCCTACGGAGGCCCCGCTTCCCCACGGGAGGCGGGGCCTCCCGCGTTTCACGCCGCCTCGGCGTCGGCCGCGGCACCCCGCTGTGTGAGCAGCACGAGTTCGCGCACGTTCACGTCCGCCGTGGGAATCGTCACGCCGTCGCGCTCGTAGGCGTCGTACTCGAGCCGACCCTCGATGTAGACCCGGTCGCCCTTGCCGACGTGCTCGGCTGCGAACTCGGCCAGACGGTTCCAGAGCGTCAGCCGATGCCAGTCGGTGCGCTCCACGCCGTCCTCGCCGAACGGGCGCCGGTTCGTGGCCAGCGACAGGTGCACGACCTTGGTGCCGCTCTTGGTCTCCTGCACGTCGGGATCGCGTCCGACGTTCCCGACCAGGATGATCTTGTTCACCGTGCGGCTCATGGAGTCCTCCTTATCTTCGCGTGTGCGCCGATGGCCGCCCCGTCGGCCTCACGGGGCGCCGCCGTGGACCTCGCCACGGGCCTCGCACGTTCACGCGGGCGGCGGGGCGCGCGAATGGCGGCCGGGGACGCGTGCCGACGCCGTTTGCGCGGGCCGCGCCCCACCGGAAGATTGCCCCCACGACGACGCGCTCCTCCAACCGGGGAACCACCATGGCTCACCTCCCGTCCCGCTCACTCCTGCTTCGGCAGGTGCGGCTCCGTTCGCTCACGTGCGCTCTGCTCGCCGGCCTCACACTGCTGGCCGCCGATCCCACGCCCGCCGTGGCACAGGGAGGGCAGGATCCGGGTCCCTGGCCCGTGCGCATGGGCCGCCCCGGCGACGAACTGCCTCCCGGCCGGCGCGGCACGCCCAACATCCACGTGCTGTCCCACGTTCCCCTGGGCGGGTTTCTGCACGTCGCCGATGTCGAGATCGAGCAGGAGGAGAGCCGTCCGTTCGTCTACGTCTCGAAGCGCTTCCATCCCACGGGCTTCGACGTGGTGAGCGTGGCGGACCCGGAGAACGCCGAAGTCATCTACTCGTGGCGTATCGAAGACTCCGAGCTCCATCAGGGGTCGGGGGCACTCGACGGCCGGTACTTCAAGCACGACGGCCGCTACTACTACGTGCAGTCGGTCCAGTTCGGGCAGGGGGGGCCCGACGGCGACCTGGGCGCGATCGTGTTCGATGTCACGGGCCTTCCCGACGCCTCGAAGGTGCGCGAGGTGGGGCGCATCCGCGAGCCGGACGTGCCCGGAGGGTTCCACAACATCTTCATGTACAAGCACTCCGACGGGCGCCCGCTCCTGTTCACCACCACGCGCTCGCGCTACGCTCACGTCTACGACATGGCCCGCTTCGTCGAGGGCGACACCGACGGGGCCCTGGTCGCGCGCATCGCCAACCCCGAGACCCCCTACTGGGCGCTCAGCGGCGGCGACGGCTTCTGGCACGACTTCTACGTGGGCTTCGACGCTCCCACCGGGCAGGACCGCTTCTGGGGCGGCGGCTCGGGCGGCTACTTCGTGTTCGACATCACCGACCTCGACGAGCCGCGCCTGCTCATCTCGATCACCGGCGTCTCGGGCGTGAACTGGGGCCACACGTTCACGCCCACCCCCGACGGCCGCTTCGCGGTGGGCGAGACCGAGTACCAGTACGCCCCGCTGCGCATCTTCGACGTCGGACAGGCCATGGACGCCGGCCGCGCCACGCTCTCACGCCCCGCGGCCGCCTGGACGGCGAACTGGCGCAACCTGGCTCACAACCACGAGATGCGCTGGCCCTTCGTGTTCGTGGCGGCCTACGAGGACGGCTTTCAGGTGTTCAACATGTTCGACCCTTACCGGCCCATCACCTGGGGCTATTACGACACCTACGCGGGCCCGCACGAGTCGCGCGGCGAGAACAACGTGAACACGGGCGCGTGGGGCGTGGACGTGCGCAACAGCGACGGCCTGATCGTCGTGAGCGACATGGTCACCGGCCTGTGGGTGTTCCGCATGGAAGGCTTCGAGGGC
This sequence comes from Gemmatimonadota bacterium, assembly GCA_003695865.1. Taxonomy (GTDB): domain Bacteria; phylum Gemmatimonadota; class Gemmatimonadetes; order Longimicrobiales; family Gaopeijiaceae; genus J028. Next base: position 5,074 of record RFGQ01000210.1, read on the forward strand.
TGGAACGGAAACGCCTGGGGCATGCCCAACACCTCGAGCGCTCAGGACTGGGAGCGCGGACCCGTGGCGCAGGCGGGGCGGTACTGAGCCGACCTCCGCCGGGCCGCAGGTGAACGTCAGAGAGGCCCGACCCGGTACACCTCGACGATGGGCTCACCGCTCGGGCCACGCCCCACGCCCCACAGC
>RFGQ01000211.1 GCA_003695865.1 Gemmatimonadota bacterium
GAACGCTGGGCGGAGCGCTTCGCCTGCCTGTACGCCACGGTGAGCGGTGGCGCGCGCGCGCGCCTGACCTATGCGCCGAGCGTGGCCGGGCTGGACGCCGACGCGTTCGGCGAGGCGCTCGAAGCCGCGGCCGCGCGGGACCGGAAGATGCGCACGACCACGGTCGGGCCGCACCGGGACGATCTGCGGATCGCTCTGGAGGGCGCGGAGCCGGCCGAAGCAGGCGGGGCGCGGGGCGGCATGGACCTGCGCGACTACGGTTCGGGCGGGCAACGGCGCACGGCGGCGCTCGCGCTCCGGCTCGTCGAGGCCGAAACCGTCCGGGCGGCCCGCGGCACCGAGCCGCTGGTGCTCATGGACGACGTCTTCGCCGAACTCGACGACGATCGCAGCGCCCGCCTGTTGGCGCATCTCGAAGCGCAGGGCGCAGGACAGGTGGTCCTCACGGCGCCCAAGGAGGCCGACGTGCGCCTGCGGCGTGACCGGCTCCCGCGATGGCGCATCGAGGACGGCCGGGTGCTCGAGGCATGAGCGGGCGTGGGCCGGCGCGGGTCGGCGATCTGGTGCAGGGCCTGCTGCGCGAGCGCGGGCTCGACACACAGCTGCGCAGGCAGGGTGTGCTCGAGGACTGGGCCGAGCGCGTGGGCGAGCGCATCGCGTCGGTCACGCGACCGACGCGTGTCGCCGACGCGGTGCTGTTCGTCGAGGTGCGCTCGAGCGCCTGGATGATGGAGCTCAACCTGATGAAGCGGGAGATCCTCGCCAGGGTCAACGAAGGCCGCGGCGAGGCACCCATCGAGCGGATCGTGTTCACCCTCATGGAGGGCGGCACGCACGCGGACACGGAGTGACGGAAGAGCCGATGGCGGACGAAAAGAAGAAGAAGAAGGGCGGCGAGTACACGGCGGGCCAGATCACGGTCCTCAAGGGCCTGGAGGCCGTCCGCAAGCGACCGGGCATGTACATCGGGTCGACCTCGTCCCGGGGCCTTCACCACCTGGTGTACGAGGTCGTGGACAACGCCATCGACGAAGCGATGGCGGGCTTCTGCACCGAGGTGCTCGTCACGCTGAAGGCCGACGGCTCGGTGTCGGTGGCCGACGACGGACGGGGCATTCCGGTCGACATCCATCCGCAGGAGGGCGTGCCCGGCGTCGAGCTGGCGATGACCACCCTGCACGCGGGCGGAAAGTTCGACAAGGATACCTACAAAGTCTCGGGCGGTCTGCACGGGGTGGGCGTGTCGGTGGTGAACGCCCTCTCGGAGTGGCTCGAGGTCGAGGTGCGCCGTAGTGGCAAACGCTATCACCAGCGCTTCGAGCGGGGCATCAAGCAGAAGGAGCTCGAGGAGCTCGGCACGGCGAAGGGGAGCGGCACGACGGTCACGTTCAAGCCCGATCCGCAGATCTTCACCGAACTCGAGTTCAACTTCGACACGCTCAACAACCGGCTGCGCGAGCTGGCGTTCCTCAACAAGGGGCTGCGCATCGTGCTGGCCGACGAGCGCGAGGGCGGAGAGACGGCCGAGCATCGCTACGACGGTGGGTTGGTGCAGTTCGTGGAGTTCCTACGCGGAAACCGCGAGCCGCTGCACGACAAGGTGTTCTACTTCGAGGTGGAGCGGCCCGAGGCCGAGATCGAGCTGGCAATGCAGTACGACGGCGGCTTCAGCGAGAACACGCACACCTTCGTCAACAACATCAACACGCACGAGGGCGGTACACACCTGACCGGGTTCAAGGCCGCGCTCACCCGCACGATCAACGACTACGCGCGGCGGAACGGCCTCTTCAAGAAGGCCGACGAGAGTCTGTCGGGCGACGACGTGCGCGAAGGCCTCACCTGCATCCTCAGCGTGAAGGTGATGGAGCCCCAGTTCGAGGGGCAGACCAAGACCAAGCTGGGCAACAGCGAGGTCCGCGGTGCGGTCGAGGCCGCCGTCAACGAGCATCTTGCGATCTTCCTGGACGAGAACCCCAAGGCGGCCAAGGCGATCATCGAGAAGTCGCTCCAGGCGGCCCGCGCGCGTGAGGCGGCGCGCAAGGCGCGCGACCTGGCGCGAAAGAAGAACGCGCTCGAGAGCGGGGTGCTGCCAGGCAAGCTGGCCGACTGCTCGATCGAGGACCCGTCGCTGTGCGAGCTCTACCTGGTCGAGGGAGACTCCGCGGGTGGTTCGGCGAAGCAGGGCCGCGACCGCCAGTTCCAGGCGATCCTCCCGCTCAAGGGAAAGATCCTGAACGTCGAGAAGGCGCGCATCGACAAGATCCTCTCCAACGACGAGATCCGCGCGATCATCACGGCGATCGGGACGGGGATCCGCGAGGAGTTCGACATTTCGAACGCCCGCTACCACAAGATCATCATCATGACCGACGCCGACGTGGACGGCGCCCACATCCGCACGCTTCTGCTCACTTTCTTCTTCCGGCAGATGAGGGAGCTGATCGAGGCGGGCTACGTCTACATCGCTCAGCCGCCCCTGTACCGCGTGGCGAAGGGCAAGAAGGAGTTCTACGCCTACACCGAGGACGAGCGCGAGGAGTACATCCGGCGCCTGTCGAACGGGAAGGGCGACGACAGCTCGGGCAAGGGGATCAGCGTCCAGCGCTACAAGGGTCTGGGCGAGATGAACCCCGAGCAGCTCTGGCGTACGACCATGGACCCCGAGTCGCGCACCGTCTATCAGGTGCAGATCGAGGACGGTGCGATGGCGTCGCAGCTCTTCGACACGCTGATGGGAGACAACGTCGAACCGCGGCGGGAGTTCATCGAGAAGAACGCCCGCTACGTCCGCAACCTGGACGTCTGAGCGGGTGGCGGTGGCGAGAGGAGCGGGGGCGACGGCCCGGAGTCGCGCGCGGCCGGCCGGCGTCGTGCTGGTCGGCGCGTGGGTGTTCGCGAGCGGGTGCGCTCTGGTGGATGCGCTGCGCGATCCCGGGCTCGAGGGGCATTTCGAGGCAGCCCTGGTCGAAGCCTATGCCCCCGAGGGCGGCCGCTTCATGCTCGCGTTCGGGGATTCGGTCGACGAGGTCCGTTCGGCGGGGGAGCACACGTGGAGCGTCCGCTACCACGACGGCGGCGTGGTGGTCGAAGGCACGCTGCGGGTCGAGGAAGCCCGCGCGTTCCCTGTCTTCGAGGGTGATGCTTTCGCGGAGCGCCTGAGCGCCGAGGCCGCCGCGAGGGGTGTGCGGGGCGGCCTGCCGGCGGAGTCGCGCGAGCTTCTACGTTCGGGAAGCATCGACGCCGTAGGACGTTTCTCGGTGCGCTACGCGCGGAGCGCCGGGGAACGCGAGGCCACGCTCGAAGGGTTTGCCGTACGGACCCGCAGCGGAAACGGCGAGCCCGGCGACTGGACGCTGCGCGCAGTGAGCCGCAGTCTGGAAGACATCTGGATCGGGCTCGAGTCGCTCTACGCCACGTACGAGCAGGACGAGGGCGTGGTGGCCTGCCTGGCGGGCTCGGACCCGGCCGACGACCGGCCGCGCTTTCTCGAGTGTGTGGTCGAGGCCGTGGGTCCGCGTTACGCCCCGGGGCCGGGCGGCGCGTGAAGGAGGATACGGTGGACGAGCACACGCACCCGCCGGCCGAGGGCGCCGAGGAGCTGCGCCCGAACGACGTGCGGCGCATGGATATGGAGACGCTCGTCTCCTACCTGTGGCGCAACGCCGCGCGCTGGATGCGGCAGCAGCGCGACCGTCACTGGGACGACGCCGAGCCGCTCCCCGACATCACGCGTGCCGCTCTCAAGGGTTATTTCGAGCCCGAGACGCTCGCCCGCACGCGCATCCGCCGCGTACCCATCATCGAGAACCCCGCCTTCTACACCGCGTTCGACGAGGCCGGCGAGACGATCCCGCTCGACTTCCGCGTGTGGGCGGCGATCACGTTCGGCGATCTGATCCTGCTCAGCGATGCCCAGGTGCCCGGGCCGCCGCCACACTCGGTGATCTTCCACGAGATGGTGCACGTCGTTCAGTTCGGTGCGCTGGGCATCGACGCCTTCGCCGAGAAGTACGTGCGCGGCCTCGCGCAGAACCGCTTCAACTACATGGCGATCCCCCTCGAGACGGTCGCTTTCGATCTGCAGGGGCGCTTCGAGGCGTCGGCCGGTCGGCGTTTCGCGGCCGAGTCCGAGGTGCTGGCCGAGCTCGATCCCGAAGACCCTCCCGGGGAGCGGGGTGGCGAGTCGTTGAACCGCCGACGCTAGGGGGGGCGACGCTAGGGGGGGCGGCCGGTACGGCCGCCTCAGCGGAAGTCCTCGAGCGACTCCAGGCGGGCGCTCCACGGGCAGTAACGGCCCAGGGCGAGCCAGTCCGAAAGGTTCTCCTCGACGAACGACGGCAGGCCGCTGCACACCTCGATGGTGGCTTCGGCCATCTCGGTTTCTTCGGGGTCCAGGTGCCACGACCACGGCGCGTTGTGCCCGCCGGTTCCGGGACCGGCGAGCAGCGGTCCGTTCGGGATGTTCGCCGTTGAGCGGCCGTCACGTAGCGCCTCGAGGTCGGCGATCGTGGCCGGGTTGGTGACCCACACCCGAAAGCGCTCGCCTTCGACCTCGAACGTGGCGAGCACGCCGCCTTCGAGCTCGGGCGGCACGCCCGCGCCGTCGTCCCCGCCGCACCCGCCGGCCAGGAGCAGCGCGGCGCCGGCAGCCCACAGGAGCGCGGGGGCCGAGCGCCCCGACCACACGCGGTGTCTCTTCGTCGTCATCGTGCTCACGTCGTCGTCCTCACGTCGTCCACGTCGTCGGTCCCGTCCCGGGTTCACGGTCGCCTCGGCGTGCCGAGCGGTCGTTGGAGCGAAGGCCCGGGCCCGACCGCCGCTCGAAAGCGGGCCGGCCGGGGTGACCGGCGCCCCGACCTTGGGCTCGCTTGCGGAGGGCGACCCCCCCACGGGACCTTGCGGGGCGGACCCTCGGGCACGCGTGTCTCGTACGTGTGAGCGACGCGAGGGTTTCCGACCGCCCACCAGGAACCGCCGGCCATGACGGACGACCCCGAGGATCGCGCCGCCCGCGTGCGCCGCAGCACCCGCGCCGCGCTCGCCCACGGGGCGATCGCGTTCTTCGCGGTCGAGGCGGCCGCGCTCGCGGCGGCCGTGTCGGACGGGGGCCCGGCCGCGGCGTGGGC
>RFGQ01000212.1 GCA_003695865.1 Gemmatimonadota bacterium
GCCCTGGACGCCCGCGCCGGCCTGTTCGTGCACCGCGGTCTCGAAGCCCGCCTCGCCGTCGCGCCAGCCCCGCACGCCGCGCCGCAGACCTTCCACGTCGGCGCGCGTGAGGGGAATCTTCCAGCCCGAGCAGCAGTTGTCTTCGCAGGCGCCGCCGATGCACGAGAAGCGCGTCAGGTAGCGCAGTGTGAGGCCGCCTCGGGGCGCGTCGGCCGTGGCGGGCGGATCGACCGGTGTGGGCGTACTACCGGTCTGGGCGCCCGAGGGCGCAACGGGGTCGAGTACGGGCAGCGCGGCGGCGGCCCGCGAAGAACCGTCGGACACGGTCGGACTCCAGCGGATCGGGAAGACGCACCTCCGCGCGGCCGCCGGATGCGGCCGGGCGCGGGGGCGTCCTGAGCGTGCTCCCCTGAAGGTCGGCCGGGGCCGGCCTGGGCTTTAGCAACCGGGGGGCCTTCCCGCGCCGGGAGGGCTAGGGCGTGGCGGCCGCCGAGCCTCCGAAGGCCGTGAGGGCGTCCACGCTCGCGCGCGCCATCTCGAGCGCGGCGTCGGGAAAGACGCCCAGGTACAGGATCAGTGCCGCGGCGGCCAGCAGCGCGATCCGCATCGAGATGGGAGCGCGAACCTGATGGAAGACATCGGGCGTGGGCGCCTCGCTCATCCACATGTACCAGGCCAGCCGCAGGTAGTAGCCGTACGACACGACCGTGGTCAGCACGAGCACGACCGAGAGCCACACCAGGTGGGCCCCCATGGCACCCTGCAGCAGGTAGATCTTGCCCATGAAGCCGCCGGTACCGGGAAAGCCGGCGAGCGAAAGCAGGAAGATCGTGAGCAGCACGCCGAGCAGCGGCTGCTGCTGCCCGAAGCCCGCGTAGTCCTCGATCAGGAGCCGGTCTTCGCCCTGGTTGGCCACGATGAGCACGATGCCGAAGGCGCCCACGTTCATGACGGCGTAGACGAGCAGGTAGAAGAGCATGCCGGCCGCCGCGGCCTGATTGGCGGCCACGATCGCGACGAGCAGATAGCCGGCGTGCGCGATGCTCGAATAGGCCAGCATGCGCTTGACGTTGAGCTGCGCCAGGGCGAGCAGATTCGCGGCCACCATGCTGAGCGCCGCCAGCCACCACACGATCGTCCACCAGCGGTCCCACACGCCGTCGAAGGCGACCGTGAAGACGCGCAGGAAGGCCACGAAAGCCGCCGCCTTCACACCGGCCGACATGAATGCCGTGACCGGCGTGGGCGCGCCCTCGTAGACGTCGGGGGTCCACATGTGGAACGGGACCGCGCCCACCTTGAACGCGAACCCCACGAGCATCAGCCCCACACCCAGCGCGAGCAGCGCGGGCTGGGCGGAGCCGCTCCCCACCTCGACGGCGATGCGCGCGATGTTCGTGCTGCCGGTGGCGCCGTAGACGAGCGCGATCCCGTAGAGGAAGAAGCCCGTCGCGAAGGCGCCCAGGATGAAGTACTTGAGGCCGGCCTCCGCCGAACGCCGCTCCGCCCGGTTGAGCGCCGTCATGGCGTACACCGCGATCGACATCAGCTCCAGGCCGAGGAAGATCACGATCAGGTCGCGCGCGGCGGCCATGACCATCATTCCCACCGTCGAGAACAGCAGCAGGCCGTAGTATTCGCCGGCCTGCAAGCGCTGGCGGTCCACGTAGGCCATCGACATCACCACCGCCAGGCCCGCCGATCCCAGCAGCACCCAGTTGGCGAACAGGCGGAAACGGTCGACGGCGATCATCGCCTGGGTGCCGACCTCGTGCACGCCGTACATCCAGCCGTTGGCGAAGGCGGCCAGCAGCACGCCGGCGAGCGCCAGCCAGCCGATGTCGAACGAGCGCTCGGGGTCGCGCGCCAGCCTCCGGGAGACGCCGGCGATCAACACCAGCATGCCGAGCGCCGTGAGGATCAGCTCGGGGACGAAGGCGACCAGGTAGTGCCCCTGCGAGGAGAAGTCGAGTTCCATGAGCGGTCGTCTACTCGTCGTCGGCCGGCGCAGACACGTCGGCGTCCACGCGGTCGTTCAGGGTCATGCGGGCCTGCGACTCCACCCGCTCGAGAACGTGACGCACGCTGGGCTCCATGCGGCGCAGGAAGGGCTCGGGCTGGACGCCGATCCAGACCATGAGCGCGAGCATGGGCGCCAACACGGCGAACTCCCGCCGCGACAGGTCTTCGACCTCGCGGTTCTCCGGCTTGTCGAGCGCGTTGAAGAACACGCGCTGCACCATGGGCAGCATGTAGTAGGCGGCGAAGATCACCCCGGTGGCGGCCACGATCGCCGCCAGGCGGTGCGACTCGAAGGTTCCCAGAAGAGCGAGGAACTCGCCCACGAAGCCCGAGGTGCCCGGAAGGCCGATGGACGCCAGCGCGGTGATCACGAAGGCCGTGGCGAGCCAGGGCGCCGAATGCGCCAGTCCACCGAAGTCTTCGATGCGGCGCGTGTGGCGGCGCTCGTAGAGCATGCCGAGCAGCAGGAACAGCGCGCCCGTCGAGACACCGTGCGAGATCATCACCACCAGCCCGCCCTGGAGCCCGTTCACGGTGAGCGCGAACACGCCGATCACCACGAAGCCCATGTGGGCGACCGAAGTGTAGGCCACGAGCTTCTTGGCGTCGGGCTGGACCGCCGCCACCAGCGCCGCGTAGACGATCCCGATCACCCCGAGGGTGAGCATGATCGCCACCACCGTCGGGTGCTGCGAAGCCGCCGGGAAGAGCGGCAGCAGGAAGCGCACGAACCCGTAGGTGCCCATCTTGAGCAGCACGGCGGCCAGCACGACCGAGCCCGGCGTGGGCGCCTCGACGTGCGCGTCGGGGAGCCAGGTGTGCAGCGGGAAGATCGGCACCTTGATGGCGAAGGCCAGCGCGAACGCGCCGAACAACCAGAGCTGCTCCTGCAGCGTGAGCGGCACGCCGAGCAGGTCGGTGTAGGCGAAGCTCCCCACCCCGGTCAGACCCCGGGCCCGGAAGTAGAGGTAGAGGATGCCCACCAGCATGAGCAGCGAGCCGAGCGCCGTGTAGAGGAAGAACTTGACCGCCGCGTACACGCGCCGCTCGCCGCCCCACACGCCGACGATGAAGTACATCGGCACGAGCGTGAGCTCGAAGAACACGTAGAAAAGGAACAGATCGAGCGAGCAGAAGACGCCCACCACGCCCGTCTCGAGCAGCAACATCAGGGCGTAGAATGCCCGGGGGGCCTTCTGGATGTAGCGGAACGCCCCCAGAATGGCGACGGGCATCGTGAAGGTCGTCAGCAGGACCATGAACAGGCTGATGCCGTCCAGGCCCAGCGCGTAGTTCACGCCCCAGGTCGAGATCCACGGGCGGCTGCTGGCGAAGTCGAAGCCCCCGCCGGCCGTGCGGGACGGGTCGAACGACCACCACAGGCCGAGGCTCAGCAGGAACACCGCGGCGGCCCAGCCGAACGAGATGAGCCGCGCTCGCTCGGGGCGCGACAGGAGTACGTGCCCCATCCCCAGCAGGGGCAGCCAGATCAGCGCGTGGAGGATCCAGGCGTCGTAATGGATGGCGTCGAGCATGATCAGAAGCTTCCCAGGGCGATGGAGGCGAGGATGACCAGCACCCCCACCGTCAGGAAGAACGCGTAGGTGTTCACCTGGCCGGTGTGGAACAGGCTCACCACGTAGCCCACGCCGCGCGTCAGCGCCGCGGTCACGTTGACCAGACCGTCGATGATCACGGCGTCGATCACCCGCCAGCAGAAGCGCGAGAAACGAAGCACCGGCTGGACGATCAGGCGGTCGTAGAGCTCATCGACATACCACTTGTGGTAGAGGATGCGGGCGAAGCCGGTGGGCTCGCCGTCCTCCACCGCGGGCGCCACCTCACGGCGCCCGATCACGGCGACGGCCAGAGCCACGACCGCCAGCGCCGCCAGGGTCGAGGCCACCGCCCACGCCACCTCGCCGCCCCCGAAGGGCGCGTGGTGGGCCACCTCGCCGAGGTGCGCCTCCTGCACATGGTGTGCGGCGGCCGTCACGGGCTCGAGCCAGTGGTGCAGCCACTCGCTCATGGGCAGCAAGCCGCCCAGGCTCAGGAACGACGAACGGATGGCCTCGGGCACGTTGATCCAACCGCCCACCACCGAGAGCACGGCCAGCACCGCCAGCGGGATCCACATCACCGCGGGTGCCTCGTGCAGGTGTTCGGCCTCCCTGTCTCCCGTGCGGTTCGACCCGTGGAAGGTCATCACCATGAGGCGGGTCATGTAGAAGGCCGTGAGCATGGCGGCCGCGAGCGCGAGGATCCAGTACACCGTGTAGAGCGCGGGGAACGGCGCGTGCTCGGCGCCGGCCATGGCCCCCGTCATCCAGATGATCTCGTCCTTCGAGAAGAAGCCCGCGAAGGGCCACACGCCCGCGATCGCGAGCGTGGCCACCCACATCGTGACCCAGGTGATGGGCATGTACTTCCGCAGGCCGCCCATGTTGCGCATGTCCTGCGGGTCCCAGTCCTTGTGGGTGTGGTGCAGGGCGTGGTGCATCGCGTGGATCACCGCGCCCGACCCCAGGAACAGCAGCGCCTTGAAGAAGGCGTGCGTCATGAGGTGGAAGACGCCCGCCGTGTAGGCGCCCACCCCCACGCCCAGGAACATGTAGCCGAGCTGGGAGACCGTGGAGTATGCGAGCACCTTCTTGATGTCGTACTGCTTCAGCGCGATGGTCGCGGCGAAGAGCGCCGTCACCACGCCGATGCCCGCCACGGTCGCGGAGCCCACCGGCGAGAGCGCGAACAGGACCGAGCTGCGCGCCACCAGGTAGACCCCCGCCGTGACCATGGTCGCCGCGTGGATCAGCGCCGAGACCGGCGTGGGGCCCGCCATGGCGTCGGGAAGCCACACGTAAAGCGGGATCTGCGCGCTCTTGCCCGTGGCGCCCAGCAGGAAGAAGAGCGTCACCGCGGTGACGAACGCCCCGCCGTAGGCCAGCTCCTCGGCGCCGTGGAACACGCCCACGAAGTCCAGCGTGCCGAAGGCGCTGAACAGCAGGAACATGGCGATGAGGAAGCCGAAGTCGCCGATGCGGTTGACGATGAACGCCTTCTTGCCCGAGTCAGCCGGGTTGAGGTTGGGCGGCAGCGCCACCTTGCTGCCCTCCATAAGGGCCACCGGTGCTTGCTCCTCATCGCGCTTGTGGAACCAGAAGC
>RFGQ01000213.1 GCA_003695865.1 Gemmatimonadota bacterium
GAGCGATGCGAACGCGAGGGCGGGGCATGGGCTTCCTCCGGGGGCTGAATGCGTGGGGGGCACCGAAACGAGTTGCCCCTCCTGCGGCAGAGCCGAGGAGGGGCGGGTCGCGATCGGGAATACGGCCCAGGACCCAGGAGATTTCCAAGAACGTCGTATTCCGCGATCGACACCCCCATAACCGGTGGGGCTGGGTTCGGGTTCCCGGTTCCTGCGAAGATCGTGTTTCGCCGCGTGGCAACGGGGCTCCCGGGGCGTGCGCGCCGGCTCCACGCCCCCTACATTCGCCCCGGAGGCGGCCCGCACGCCGGGCCGCGAGGCCGCAGCACCGCCGGGCTGGACCCGGCGCCGCAGCAGGGATCGCCATGACGCCCCTCTCGGACGAAGACATCCTCGCGCGCTGGCGCGACGAGCCCGCGCCGCTCCTTCCCGTGCTGCACGCCTTCCACGACCGGGACGGCTACCTGAGCGAAGAGGCGCTGCGCACGGTCGCGCGGGCGCTGCGCATCCCCATCGCCGACCTCTGGGGCACCGTCACCTTCTACCACCACTTCGCGCGCCTGCCCGGGGGGCTCGAGCGGCCGCGCGTGTGCACGGGTCCGATCTGCCGCATGCGGGGCGCCGACGCGCTCGTCGAGGCGCTCGACGGCGTGCCCATGCCGTGCGCGGGGCGCTGCGACGAGCCCGCTCCGGTGCTGCGCGGCCACACCACGCTGGTGGGGCTCGACGCCGACGCGCTCGAGCCGCGCCCCTCGCCGCTGCCGCCGCCCCCGCCCGAGGGCGTGGAGGAGTGCGTGTTCCGCTCGATCCGCGAACCGGGCCGCGCTGCGCTCGAAGGCTACCGGGCGGGGGGCGGCTACGAGGCGCTGCGCGACGCGCTGGCCGGGGCGCCCGAGGCCGTGCTCGACGCGGTGGACCGGTCCGGCCTGGCGGGGCGCGGGGGCGCGGGCTTCCCGACCGGCCGCAAGTGGCGGGCGGTCCGCGACGCGCCCGGCGAGCCCAAAACGATCGTGTGCAACGCCGACGAGGGGGAGCCGGGCTGCTTCAAGGACCGCGCGCTGCTCGACCACGACCCGCACGCGGTGCTCGAGGGCATGGCCCTGGCAGGCTTCGCGACCGGTGCCGAGCGCGGATTCATCTATCTGCGCTACGAGTATCCCGAGACCGCCGAGATCCTCTCCGCCGCGATCGCCGACGCGCGCCAGGCCGGGCTGCTCGGCGACGACATCCTGGGCAGCGGCTTCTCGTTCCACGTCTACCTGCGCCGTGGCGCGGGCGCCTACATCTGCGGCGAAGAGACGTCGCTGCTCAACAGCCTCGAGGGCAAGCACCCCTTCCCGCGCAACCGGCCGCCCTATCCGGTCACGCACGGGTTCGAGAACCTGCCCACGGCCGTCAACAACGTCGAAACGCTCGCCTCCGTACCGCCCATCCTGCGCCTCGGCGCCGACTGGTACCGGGGGCTCGGCCGCGGCGAGCACGCCGGCACCAAGGTGATTTCGCTCTCCGGAGACATCGCGCGGCCCGGCAACTACGAGGTGCCGCTGGGGCTTTCTCTGAAGGAGCTGATCCACGACTGGGCGGGCGGACCCGGCGAGGGCCGCAGCGTGCAGGCCGTCACCATGGCCGGGCTCTCGGGCGGCTTCCTGGCCGGTGACGACCTCGACGTCACGCTCGACGAGCCCTCGATCCGGGCCTGCGGCTCGTTCCTGGGCGCGGGCGGTATCATGGTATTCGACGACACCCGCGACATGGTGGCCGTGGCGCGCGACGCCATGGAGTTCTTCGCGCACGAGTCGTGCGGAAAGTGCTTCCCGTGCCGCATCGGCACGCAGCGCCTCACCGAACGGCTCGCGGGCAAGGCCGGGCCCCGCGACCGGGGCCTGTGGCTCGCCGAGGTGGCCGACCTGGGACGCACGATGCGCGAGACGAGCGCCTGTGGCCTCGGCCAGGCCGCGCCGCTGATCAGTGATTCGCTCGTGAAGTACTTCCCCGACGCCGTGGAGCGGCACGTCGCGGGAGGCGACTGAACCCGCGTCTCCCGCACTGGAGCCGGAAGGCGCGTAGACCCACGAACCGGAACGAACCGGACGGAGCAGGAAGGTCAGCCATGCGGCAGAACGGAAACGACCGACCCACGCTCTTCCTCGACGGTGAGGAAGTTGCCTTCACGCCCGGAGAGACCCTCTTCGAGGTGGCCGAGCGTCACGGGAAAGAGATCCCGACGCTCTGCTACGACCCCAGGCTGGAGCCCTTCGGCGGCTGCCGCCTGTGCATCGTGGAGCTCGAGGGCGCGCGCAACCCGGTGGCCTCATGCACGACGCGGGCCGAGCCCGGCATGCGGGTCACCACGCGCAGCGGGCGCCTCGAGATGCACCGGCGCGTGCTGCTCGAGATGGTCGCCTCGGAGAACCGCGACATCGACGTGGATCCGCTGAGCGGCTACGCGAGCCAGGAGATGGCCACGCTCGTCGACCGCTACGAGGCGCGCACCGGGCGGTTCCAGGGCCGCCGCTCGGGCACCAGCCGGCATGACGATCCCAACCCCTTCATCTCGCGCGACTACGAGAACTGCATCTCGTGCTATCGCTGCGTGCGCGTGTGCGCCGAGCAGGAGGGCGACTACGCGATCAGCGTGATGAACCGGGGCTTCGAGACGCAGATCACCACCGAGTTCGCGGGTCACCTGCGCGATTCGGCCTGCACCTTCTGCGGGCAGTGCATCCACACCTGCCCGACCGGAGCGCTGGGCGACCTCAAGGCGCTGCGCAACGCCGAGGTCCCGGGTGAGACGCAAAAGACCCGCACCATCTGCCCTTACTGCGGCGTGGGGTGTTCAGTCGACATCCTCACCCGCGGCGACACGATCGTGGGCATCCACCCGGCCATGGACGGGCCGGCCAACGAGGGCGCGCTGTGCGTGAAGGGCCAGTTCGCCTTCGACTTCGTACAGCACCCCGACCGGCTCAAGACGCCCTTCGTGCGCGACGAGAGCGGGGCGCTGCGGCCCGCGACGTGGGACGAGGCGCTCGACCGGGCCGCCGAGGGCCTCTCGGCCGTGGTCGAGAAGCACGGCCGCCACAGCCTCTACGCCGTGGCGTCGGGCCGGGCGCCCAACGAGGCCGCCTACCTGATGCAGAAGTTCGTGAGGGCGGGACTGGGGACGAACTACATCGACAACTGTAGCCGTGCCTGACACGCTCCCACAGTCGCCGGTCTGGCGGCAAGCATCGGGCGGGGCGCCATGTCGAACCCGCTTCGTGATATGGAGCATCCCGATGTGATCTTCTGCATCGGGACGAACATGACCGAGTGCCACCCCGTGGCCGCCACGCGCCTGAAGAAGGCCCTGGCGCGCGGGGCCAAGATGATCGTGGCCGATCCGCGCCGCATCGGGCTGGCCGACCGGGCCGACCTGTTCCTGCAGCTTCGGGTGGGATCGGACTCGGCGTTGCTGCTCGGTATGGCGCACGTGATCGCGCGCGAAGGGCTGGTGAACCGCGCCTTCATGGAGGAGCGCACGGTCGAGGGCGAGGCGTTCCTGGAGCACGTGAAGAGCTTCACGCCCGAGTGGGCCGAGTCGATCACGGGCGTGCCCGCGGCCGACATCGAGGCCGCCGCGCTGCTCTACGCCCGTGCCGAGAGAGGCGCCATCTACTACACGCTGGGCGTGACCGAGCACATCTGCGGCGTCGACAACGTGCAGGCGCTCTGCAACCTGGCGCTCATGACGGGCAACATCGGGCGCGAGGGCACCGGCATCAATCCGATGCGCGGGCAGAACAACATCCAGGGCGCCGGCGACTGCGGCGCGCTGCCCAACAACTATCC
>RFGQ01000214.1 GCA_003695865.1 Gemmatimonadota bacterium
GGCCCGGATCGCGTCGCCCAGCTCCAGGTAGGCCTCGTCGCCCACGCGCCACGCCGGCCATTCGGGCAGCCCCGGGCCGTTGGGGTCGCCGCGCGTGGCGAAGTTCACCCAGTAGCTCATCATCGCCTCGCTGAGCCGGCGGTCGGCGTCCGCGGGGGTGATCGGTCCCCGGTCGATGGTGCCGAACACGTACGGGATCTCCGCCCCGTGGAACGCGCCCAGGAAGGCGGCGAGCGGCGTGGGCGGCACCCGCGTGAACTCGTAGAGCCACGCCTGCCCGCCCGCCTGCGCGGTGAGGCGGGCCCACGTGCGCATGGCCAGCGTGAACGAGAGGTGCGTGCGCACGGCCATGAAGGCCCGGCGCACGTCCGCGTCGGTGCGCACCGGGTAGAGCGCGTGCAGGCGCGCCGTGTCGCCGGCGAAGCGGCGGGCGGCCCACGCCCGGTAGGCCTGGACGTCGCGCGGCACCAGGGAGGGGGGCGTGAGGGTGGTCATCTCGTCGGCGTTCGACCCCACCAGCACGGGAACGGGCGCCTGTTCGCCGCGCTCGAAGACGGCGCGGATCTGGTCGGGCAGAACCACCCCGTCGACCACGGCCGTCGTCCAGAAGCGCCGCCCCTCGGGCATGTCGAGCGCGGCCAGCAGGCGTTCCGGTGAGAGCGCGCGCAGGCGCTCGAGCGCCGCCGCACCCGAGTCGGCCGTGACGCCGGCGGCGCGCTGGAAGGCGAGTCCCATCCGGTGCCCCGAGGCGTGTTCGTTGTCGTCGGCCAGCAGCGGCAGCGTGCCGAACACGCCGCCGCTCTCGCCGACCGCCCGGTGGAACAGGCCCCGCGCCAGCGGACTCGCCAGGAGCGCGTTCACGCTCCACGAGCCGGCCGACTCCCCGAACACGGTGACGTTGTCGGGGTCGCCTCCGAAGGCGGTGATGTTGTCGCGCACCCAGCGCAGCGCGGCGATCTGGTCGAGCAGCCCGTAGTTGCCGCTCACCCCGTCGGGCGACTCGGCCGAGAGCGCGGGGTGCGCCAGGTAGCCGAAGGGACCGAGGCGGTACTGCACGCTCACCAGCACGACGCCGCGCGCGGCCAGGGGGGCCCCGTCGTAGAAGGCGCTCGCCGTGGATCCGCGCGTGAGCGAGCCCCCGTGGATCCACACCATGACGGGGCGCCGCTCACTCGAGTCGGCGGCCGCCGTCCACACGTTCAGGTAGAGGCAGTCCTCGCTCATGGGCCGCGGCGGGCTCTGATAGATCGATCCCGCGGCGAACGGCACCTGCATGCACTGCGGGGCGAAGCCGTCGGCCGCGAGCACGCCCGGCCAGTCCTGCGGCGGTGCCGGCGGCCGCC
>RFGQ01000215.1 GCA_003695865.1 Gemmatimonadota bacterium
CGACGCCGACGGGATCGAGACGACGCACTGGGTGCAGAGCGAGCCCGTCGAGTATGCGTCGTTCAACATCGGCGTCTTCAAGACGTTCGAGTTCGCGCACGAATACATCCCACCCGTGCGCATCTACATGAACCAGCAGGCGCACCAGGGGCTGCCGCTCGCCGTGCAGCGCCGCGACCCCGAGGCGTTCGTGGCCAGCGACGTGTCGAAGAGCCTCTCTTTCTTCCAGACCGCGATGGGCCCGCTGCCCGCCCAGGAGCTCAGCATAGCCGAGATCCCCTACCTCCACGGACAGGCGTTCCCGGGCATGATCCACCTCTCGTTCCTCACCTTCGGGATGAGTGAGGAAGAGGCCACGAACGAGCTCTTCCGCGCCCACGAGGTCGCACATCAGTGGTGGGGCGTGACCGTGCGCCCGGCGGGCTACCGGGACCAGTGGCTGTCGGAGGGGATGGCCGAGTTTTCGGCCCTGTGGTACATGGAGGCGCTGCACGGCGACAACGAAGAGACGCTGAAGCGCCTGCGCCGCTACCGCGACCGCATCCGCGGACGCCGTGACAAGGCACTCCCCACGGGCCTGGGGCCGCGCGTCGTCGTGGGCGGCGACGACGAGGACCATCAGATCATGATCTACGAGAAGGGCGCGTGGATCGGATGGATGCTTCGCCACCTGCTCACCGACTACGACACGGGCGACGACCGCGTCTTTCGCGCTTTCCTTCAGGACGTCATGCGCCGCTATCGCAACCGACCCATCTCGACGCGCCAGTTCCAGGCCGTGCTCGAAGACTACGTGGGCGCCGACATGGGCTGGTTCTTCGATCAGTGGGTGCAGGGCACCGGCGTGCCCGAATACCGCTTCGCGCACCGCGGCGAGGCGCTCGAAGACGGCCGCTACAAGCTCGAGGTGCGCATCCGGCAGCGCGACGTGCCCGACGACTTCCAGATGTTCGTGCCGCTGCTGCTCGACTTCGGCGAGGGCCGGATGAAGATCGTGCGCCTGCTCGTGGCCGGCCCCGAGACGACCCAGGAGCTGCTGCTGCCGGCCGAGCCCACCGAACTCACGCTCAACCCGCTCGAAGCCGTGCTCGCCGAGGTGCGCACC
>RFGQ01000216.1 GCA_003695865.1 Gemmatimonadota bacterium
CCTCGAGGCGCTCGCGCTGCTCGCGCGTACCCGATAGCACGAAACGGAGCCGGCCGTCGAACTTGCGGAAGTCGGTGTTCGCAACCAGGTCGCGCTTGTACTCCCCCCAGCGCACCCCGTCGCGCTCCGTGCCGCGCCGCATGAGCCACCAGCCCGCGACCACTTCGACCCGCAGCCACACCGCGAATGCGAGCCGCGCCCACCAGGCGCGGCGCCAGCCCTTCACGGCGGATTCATACGAGAGCGCGCGCCGACTCAGCGCCGGGCGTAAGGCGTCCTCACGCACCGGTCGGCACACCTCGGGCTCTCCGAACACCCGTTCGACGACGGTCACGACCTCACGCAGCTCGCGGCCGTCCGGCGCCTCGACGATCAGGGCCACCGTCTCGTCGGCGGGACTGCGGACCTCGTGCCAACGGCACTCGAGGCCGCTGAAGTCGGCGGTGGCACGGGGGTCGGCGGCGATCAGCGCGTCTTCGCCGAGCGCGCCGCGCTTCAGGGCCGCCTCGATCCAATCGGCTCCGTCGCCCTCGAAGGCGCACTGCACGTAGTGTGGAGAAACGCGGTGACGCGCCACCCGCAGGCTCCGGCCGGCCTCACGGATCCGCGCGACCGGCACCATGGCGGCCCGCAGCTCCAAGCCGAAGCGGTCGCGCGCCATCGCGACGGTCGCGGCGAGCGCGTCGCGCACCGCGGGTGCGTGCGTGGCCGGCACGCACAGCAGCGCGCCGTCGCCGCCGAACAGGTAGGGCACCTCGGTCGGGCGGACCACGTTGCGCACCGCCGCGATGACCGACACGCCCACCGTGTTCACGGCCTTGTAGCGGCCCCGCGCGATGGCCGTGGTCGAGTCGCGCACGTCGGCCACCACCACATGCCACGACCCGGGCACATCGTGATACGGCGCGCCGCCGGTGAGCTCGGCGAAGTCGTCGACCGTGGGCAGCCGCCCGTAGAAGTCCTCGTCGGCGCCGACGCCGGCCGGTCTCACACGACCTCTCGGGAGGGCGCGTCGAGGATGCGCTGCCAGTACCCCACGTCGACCCACCGCCCGAGCTTGAAGCCCACCTCGCGGAAATGGGCGACCTGCTCGAAGCCGAAGTGCTCGTGCAGCGCCACGCTGGCATCGTTCGGCAGCGCGATGCCGGCCAGAGCCGTGTGCACCCCGAGCGCGGCCAGTTCGTCGAGCAGGGGACCATAGAGGCGTCGGCCGAGCCCGCTCCCTACATGGGCCGGGTCGATGTAGACGGTGACCTCGGCCGAGAATCGGTAGGCGCAGCGCCCCTTCCACGCACTGGCGTGCGCGAAGCCGAGCACCTGCCCCTCGCGCTCGGCCACCAGCCAGGGAAGCGGGGCTGCGAGCGTCTCGCGAATGCGCTCCGCCATCACGAGCCCCGGCACGGGCTGCTCTTCGAACGTGACGACGGTCTCGCGGACGTAGTGGTTGTAGATCCGCGCGACCGCGGCCCCGTCGCCCGGGACCGCCGCGCGAATCTCGATGCCCTCGCTCATCCTGCGAAGCTGATGCGGAGGAGGCCGCCCCGGCAAGGCGGCCCCGGGGCACGGCCGCGTCGACCCGACGGCTTGCCCCGCATGCCCGCGGCGTTCATCCTAGCCCGTCCCCCGTGCCCCGGAGACCGCGGTGTCCGCCCCTTCACGTCTCGAGCGACAGCTCGCCTTCCTGGCCGAGATCGACGCCCTCAAGTCGGTCGAGCGCATGACCCGCGTCATCGGCGGCGCCCGGCGCGAGAACAGCGCCGAGCACTCCTGGCATCTGGCGGTCATGGCGGGCCTGCTCGCCGAATACGCCCCCGAGGGGTGCGATCCCGGCCGGGCCGCGCGCATGCTGCTCATCCACGACATCGTCGAGGTCGATGCAGGCGACGCGTTCTGCTTCGACGAACGTGCGAACCTGGGCCGGGAGGAGCGGGAGCGGCAGGCCGCGGAGCGCATCTTCGGGCTCCTGCCCGCCGATCAGGCGCAGGATCTACGAGCCCTGTGGGAGGAATTCGAGCACGGCGACACGCCCGACGCCCGCTACGCGGCGGCGCTGGACCGTCTGCAGGGCATGCTGCAGAACCTTCACAACGAAGGCGGCACCTGGCTGGAGCACGACGTACCGCGCGCCAAGGTGCTCGCGCGCCTCGAGCCCGTGCGCACGGGCGCACCCGACCTGTGGCCCTTCGTGCAGGAGGTCGTGGACCGGCTCCGTCCGGCGGCCTCGCGGGCCGCGGGCTCAGGCGACCGCGCCCACGGCTCCGACGCGGGCCCCGAGGCCGCGCCCGCCCGCAAGCGCGGAGCGGAGGCGCCTCAGAGGTAGGGATCCTCCGCCGCCGGGACCGGCTCCCAGAGTTCGATCCGGCGCCCGTCGGGATCCACGACCCATGCGAAGCGCCCGTTGGGGTGCTCCTCGATCTCACCCACGACCTCGACTCCGGCCGATCGCAGGCGCTGGATCATGCCGTCGAGATCGCGCACCCGGTAGTTGACCATGAACGACTGCGGGCCGGGGCCGAAGTAGGCCGTATCGCGGGGGAAGGGCCCCCAGACCGTGTAGCCCACCTCGTCCGGGTTCTCGTGCTCTCGCCACAGGAACACCGATCCGAACGGGCTGATGTCGACACCCAGGTGGTCCCGGTACCACGCCATCAGGGCCTCACGGTCGGCCGAGCGAAAGAACACGCCACCCAGTCCGGTGACCCTTGGGCCCGTCCCGCGATCCTCTCCCCCCATCCTTCCCTCCCCTTGCTGTGGTCCCTCAGCCCGGGCCCGCCGTCGTCAGTGCGTCACGAGCAGGGCAACAGCCGCTGCAGCGCGCCCCCCAGGCCGCGCAGGTCGAACGTGTCCGTGAGCGTCTCCCCGTCGAGCGGATCGGTCACCCGCACGACCACTCGCCCGGCCCCGAGCGCCTGTTCGGTGAACCCGCGGATGAGGTGCATCGGCATGTACGCCGACTCGTTGCCCTGAAGCAGCGGCCAGTACTGGATGTCGGAAGGCTCACCGTCGTCGAACCGGTACCGCACCTGGATCTCGTCGTCGGCGTCACCGCCGAAATAGGTGCCGAAGAGGATGAGGATGTTGAGCCCGTCCTCCATGCACTTCCAGGCCAGCCCGACCGTGCGGTTCCCCGTGTCGTTCACCGCGGCCGTGAAGATGTAGGAGCGGTTGGAGTCGTCGAGCTCGTCCCTGTCCATCACCACAACGAAGTCACCGACTCTTTCCTGTGCGGCGGCCCGTGACGCGAGCGTGCCCGACAGCAGCAGGGTGAAGGCAACCATCATGACCGGCGAAGGAACTACGACGCGCCGCATACGATCTCCTGGGATACACGGGTCGGCGCCGGCGGGCGGGCGGGACCGGCGCGGGATTCGAGCGAATTTCGAAGATGTTCCGTTTCGCCGCCGGGCACCACCCCCGGGGCGCCCCCTGGCGGGATCAGGGTGCGGAGCCCGGTGGCGCGCCGCGGTGCAGCACGTGAACCCGCACCTGCTGGACGTCCAGATCGTCGGTGTGGACGCCCACGACCCGGTCCGTCCCGACGTGGAGCAGGCGCAACGGCGGCACGTCGACCAAGCCGAGCGGCCGCCCCTGCCGATCGAACACCCGGTAGCGGACCGGCGCCCGCCCGGGCTCGTCGGCCACCCAGACGTTGCCGTCCACGTCCACCAGGATCGTGCCGTGCGGCGGCGCCGGGTCGGCCGCGGGGATCATGCCGGCCACGCGGCGCGCCTCGGCGTCGTCCAGCTTGAGCGCCAGGTCCACCCGCACGGAGTCGCGCCAGGCTCGGACGGCCGCGCGGCTCGCCCGCGGAGCCGCTTCGGGCAGCGGCCACGTGAGCGTCCGTTCAGCTCCACCGGGCCCGAAGCAGACCACGCGGGGCCCGTCCTGCGGGGCGGCGCAGACCTCCGGCGCGTTCGGCCGGGCCGCGAGCAGGAGCGTTCGCCCGAGGGCGGGCCGCACGGACCACGGCCCCCAGGGAGCCTCGATCCACACCCGCTCCTCGCCCGGCCAGAAGC
>RFGQ01000217.1 GCA_003695865.1 Gemmatimonadota bacterium
CGGGCGTACAACCGCCGTGCCTTCACCCGTTCGCTGCGGGCTGTGTTCGGGAGGGCGAGGCCGCCCGACGAGGGCACGATCGAGGCACTGTGGTACCTGCTGCGGTTCGGCGGTGGCCTGCGGGTGGTACACCGTACGATCCGCTACCTGCACGAGCGTCGTCGCCTGAGAGATCGTTGGGTGGAGGCGCTGGTGCGCTGTGAGGTTCCGCTGCGTTTCGTGGTCGGGATGGAAGACCCGGTCTCGGGGGCGGCGATGGCGGAGCGCTACGAGGCGCTGATCCCCACACCCGACATCGTGCGCCTGGGCGGCATCGGGCACTTCCCCCAGCTCGAGGCGCCCGACGCGGTGCTCGCGGCGTTCGAGGCGTGGGTGGAGGGGGGCGCCGCCGGTTGAGCGCAGCCGCACACACGTGTCGCCGTGGACGGCTTCGGATCTCGTCGGCGCCGCCGGATTGAGGACCCGGTGATCGACCATCCGTTGATCTCCGTCCCCGTTCTGCCTTCCTTTCGCGGTCCCCCCCGGGACGGTCCGCCGCGTCCCGGTTCGCGACGAACGCGGCGCGGAGACCATCGCGTGGCCCGCGCCCACCGGAGCCCCTCGGTGGGCTCCATGCCAAGGCAGACACACCATGGCCGGACCTTCCTTGCCCCACGACCCCGACGGCGCGATGCGGGCCTGGCTGCTCGGCCCCCGCGCCGAGAACGCCGACCTGTTCGAGCGCTTGGTGACCGAGGCGCTGCGCGACCACGTGTTCTGGCGCCGCAACCACCATCCCGAAGACGGCTTCACGATCACCGAGGCCGACAAGCGCCGCCCCGGCTACGACGCGGCGGTGGCCACCATGAAGCAGGAGCTGCTCGGCCTGCTCGCCGAACTCAAGCAGGGCGTGCCCTTCTTCAGCGGGCGGTACAAGGGGCACATGAACTACGAGCAGACGATGGCCAGCCAGATTGGCTACTTCGCCGCCATGCTGTTCAACCCGAACAACGTGGCCGTGGAGGGGTCGCCCGTCACCACGCGGCTCGAACTCAAGGTGGCCCGCCAGCTCGCCGAAATGGTGGGCTACGATCCGGCGGCGAGTTGGGGGCACCTGACGGGCGGCGGCACGGTCGCCAACCTGCAGTCGATCTGGGTTGCGCGGAACCTGCTCTACTTCCCCCTCGCGGCCTATGGTACGGCCGCCGCCCTGGGCGTGGACCTGGACGTGGCGCTGCCGGAGGGAGGGCGCGCGCCGATCACGTCGCTCGATCTTTGGCGGCTGCTCAACATCTCCAACGACGCCGCGCTCGACCTGTGGGAGCGGTTGTGGGCCGCCGCGCCGGCCGCCGACGTGCGGGCGGCGCTCGACGAGCATTCGCTCCAGGCCCAGGGCTACCAGGAGTACGGGCGGCGCATCGCGCACGCGTTCCCCGATCCGCTGCCCCCGGGCGTGGTGATCGTGTCGGCCACCGCGCACTACTCGTGGGAGAAGATCGTCCGCGCGCTGGGCATCGGCTCGAACCAGCTCGTCTACGTGCCGGTGGACCACCGCTACCGGATCGATCCGGACGCGCTCTGGGAGACGATCGGGCGGCTGACCGAGCGCCGGCAGCCCATCCTGGCCTGCGTGACCGTGAACGGCACCACGGAAGAGAGCGCGGTCGACCGGCTCGACCGGGTGCTCGAGGTACGCGAGCGGGCCGAGCGGGAGTTGGGAGTGGCGTTCCATCTACACTCGGATTCGGCCTACGGTGGGTACGCGGCCGCGGTCACCCGCGCCGCCGATGGATCCCGTCGCACGGCGGAGCAGATCCGGGCGTCGACCGGCATCGACTGGCCGGACGAGGGCTGGGTGCGTTCGATGGAGGCACTCGCGCAGGCCGACTCGATCACCATCGATCCGCACAAGCTGGGCTACGTGCCCTATCCGGCGGGGGCGTTCCTGCTGCGCGACCGGCGCGCCCGCGCCCTGGTCTCGATCGACCCGCCCTACCTGCAGCCGGCCGAGGGCGTCGAGGAGGGCGACGACCTCTTCCTGGGCAAGTACATCTTCGAGGGCAGCAAGCCGGGAGCGGCGGCGGCCGCCGTGTGGCTGAGCCACCAGGTGCTGCCGCTCGACGAGCGGGGCTACGGTCATCTGGTGGAGCGCACCGTGGTGGGGGCGCGACGACTCTACGGCGCGCTTCGTGAGGCCGATCTGGACCCGTTCCGGCTCGTGCTGCTCCCCGAGCCCGACATCAACATCGTGTGCTACATCGCCACGCACCCGGCCTGCGCCGATCTGCAGCGCGTCAACGCACTGAACGAGGGCATCTACGCCCGCATGAGCCTGAACACGCCGGGCGCGCAGCCCGAGTACATCATCACGCGCACCCGCTTCACGTCGCCCATGTACGACGGCGCGGTGGTGCCGCTTCTGGACGCGCTCGGCGTGTCGGAAGACGCGTGGCGCGAGCGCGCGGACGGCCTGGTCGTGCTTCGCTCCACGGTCATGGATCCGTTTCTGGGCTCGGGGGCCGGACCCGATCACGCGCGCGGGTTCGTCGAGGCGCTGGGGCGCGCGTGCGAGGCGGCGTACGCCGCCCTGGAGGGGGTCTGAGCGTCCGGGTGGTGCGGACGGAGGCCGACGCGACCTTCAGGGTCGGTCGCGCAGCCGCTCCACCAGGGCCGGCACGGTCCACCAGTCCTCGTCCTGCGGAACCCAGAGGAGGAAGATCACCAGGGCCGCGCGGGGGAGGACGTGGGTGGTGAGGTCGAAGAACGGATCGGCCAGCAGGTGACCGAAGGTGACCGTGACGAGCACGGCCGCCTGCGCGAGCAGGGCGGGGCGCCGCCAGACGCCCAGCAGGAGCAACGCGCCGCTGACGAGCTCGACAAAGGGGATCGCCGTGCCCACGGCCCAGAGTGACCACACCGGAAGGAAGCTGTCGGCGTAGCCGTCGATGAAGAAACGGCGTGCGTGCTCCACAGGGCCCATGCCGAACACCTTGGCCCAGCCGGGCATGAAGAACATCAGGCCGAGCGAGAGGCGGGCGAAGAGCAGCGCCCAGGCCTGGCCGCGGACCCAGTCGTCGTTCACGACGTCCCGAAGGTTCATGACGGTGCCCCCGTGCGGTCTTCAACGCGTGCCCGCGGCCGCCTCGACCGAAGGCGGCGCGGTGGTAACGAGATAACGCGCGCGGGGGACTCGGTCGAGGGCCCCGTTCGGTGAAGCAACGCTGCGGCTCTCGACCTGGCGACCTGCGCGCGCTAGCGTGGGCCGAACGCCACGGAGAAGTGGCTGAGCGACTCGAACGTGCGGAGGTGAGTGCCGTGGCGCCTTGCAGGGACGAAGCCATCAGGAGAGCGCGCGGCGGCCGAGAAGGCGGCCCGACCGTGCCGGGAGAGGGCCTCCCCGGGGCCCGCCGCGGGTGGTGCCGCAGAGCCCGGGCCGCTCTGCTCGCGGTTCTGTCGGCGCTGGTCCTGGGCGGCGTGGCGGCGGCAGGCCCCGCTCGACTCACCGCCCAGGAGACGGGCTCGGCCAGCCCGACGGGCGGCGTCAACGCGGCCCGCTGGCTCGATGCCCCCTACGTGGTCCTCGTCTCGTTCGACGGCTTCGCCGACCGCTACCTCGACGCGCACGATCTCCCGAACTTCGGACGCGTCTTGGAGCGGGGCGTGCGGGCGCAGGGGATGATCCCCTCGTTTCCCACCAAGACGTTTCCCAACCACTACACGCTCGTCACGGGCCTTTATCCCGGCCACCACGGAATCGTGGCCAACACCTTCATGGATCCGGCGACCGGCAGGACGTATCGCATCTCGGACCGCGCCGCCGTGGAGGACGGCGGCTGGTACGGGGGCGAGCCGCTGTGGATGACCGCCGAGCGGCAGGGCATGGTGGCGGCTTCGTTCTTCTGGGTCGGGAGCGAGGCGGAGGGGCTTCGTCCCACGCACTGGCGTCGTTTCGACGGGTCCGTCCCGGAGGACGCCCGGGTGGACCAGGTGCTCGAGTGGCTCGCGGCGCCCGCCGCCGAGCGGCCGCACCTCATCACGACCTACTTCGAGCTGGTGGACGACGCAGGACACCGCTACGGGCCGGATTCACCCGACCTGGTGCCCGCACTGCGCGAGGCGGATCGCCTCGTCGGCCGTCTGCTGGACGGCATCGACCGGCTCCCCTACGGCGACCGGGTCTACCTAGTGCTCGTGTCCGATCACGGCATGGACCAGCACCCGGCCGCGCGCACCGTCTACATGGAGGATGCGGTCGACCTGAGCGGCCTGCGCTTCGGCAACACCGGCGAGGTCGTGAACGTGTACGTGACGGGCGGCCGCGCGCGGGCGCGCGCGCTGCGCGACCGGCTCAACACGGGGCTCGAGGGCGTGCGCTTCTACCTGCGCGAAGAGACCCCCGCGCGCTTCCACTACCGGGCCGACCCGCGGGCGGGCGACCTGGTGGGGGTGCCCGACCCGCACGTGATGGTGTTCCCCACCCGCGACCGGGCGGCGCGTGACGGTGGCGGCCACGGCTGGGACCCCGAGTACCAGGGCATGCGAGCCCTCTTCGTGGCCGCGGGTCCACGCCTGAAGGCGGGAGCGACGATCCCCGCCTTCCAGAACGTGCACGTCTACCCGTTTCTGGCCGAGTTGCTGGGCCTCACGCCCGCGCCCGGCATCGACGGAGACGCACGCGTCCTGAAGGGGGCGCTCCGGGACGGCGGCTGATCGGGCGCCGGGCTCCTCGTGGTGGCCGGCGAGGTGGACCGGGGCTCAGAATCCGCCGCCGCCTCCCCCGCCGAAGCCGCCGCCCACACCGCCTCCGCCCGAAAACCCCGAGCCCCCCGACGAGCGCGGCGCCGAGCGCATGGCGCCGGCCGTGCTCGACGCCATCGACTCGAGCTGCCGCGAGAAGCTGATGGTGTCGAACGGTCGGTGCGACACGTACCACTGCGGCGGCTCGGCGTAGAGCGAACGGAACGCCCGGGCCCAGTGGCGCTCGGCACCCAGCGCCATGGCGAACGGCAGCAGCCGCTCGAACATCTCGGGACCCGTGATCATGCGGCGGAAGCGGTCGGACTCGACGCGCTCGATGAACTCTTCGAGGCCGAGCGCGTGCTCGCGCGCCCGTGCCCCGGCCCGCGTGCGCCGCGGCATGAGCATCCCGAAGACGATCACGGGGACGCCCGTGAGAGCGCCGGCCAGGATGGCGGGCGGCACCGGGCGCCCCGTGTTCTGCGCCCAGAGGGCGAGTCCGAAGGCTCCGGCGACGACGCTGAGCAGGCCGGCGGCGAGCCAGCGCTCGAGCACCTTGTCGGGCCGCGACGTGTAGTGTCCCTTCGCGATCAGGGCGTCGAAGAGCGCCGCTTGGAGCTTGGGGATCTCCTTGTAGAACTCGTTCTTGAGGTCGTCGAGCTCGACGGAATCGCGGTCCCCGCCGTCGAAGAGCGCCTCGAGCAGGCGCCGCTCGTGCGGCCGCAGATCGGCCCAGTCGCCCGGGGCGCTCAGGCGGTGGAAGCGGTAGGTCTCGCCGCCGAACAGGCCGCGCAGACCCTCGAGCTCGACCTCCTCGATGCGTAGGTGCCCGCGCACGGCCAGGTCGACCAGGGTGGCGGTGATGTCTCTCATGTCGACCCGGTTGTCGACGATCGTGCCCAGTTCGCCGGGCGAGAGGTCTTCGGGCGGTTCGTACTGCGGCACCACGGCGCCGCGCTGGGGGTCGCGCCCGTGGCGCTTCCACAGCGTGTACATGAGCAGGAGCGAGAGCAGCGGCAGCACGAAGAACGCGTTGGCCGACGCCGTTCGGGCCGCCTTCGTGAGCGCGCCGGGCCGCCGGACGACCCCGGGATCCCAACCCACCGCGATCGTGAGCCCCTCCCCCGGCCGGAACGGACGGGTCGTCTCAAAATAGAATCCGTCCTCTAGTTCACCGATCTGCACGTCCTCGCCGCGTTCGCCGAAGGCGCCCGTGAAGGCCACGGCCCGAGCGCCCGTCACGCCTTCGGGTAGCTCGACGATGGCCGAAGCACGCCGGATGGGGATCTCCCACTCGCTTCCGGTCACGTTCCAGAAGAGTTCGTCGCGACCCTGCTCGAAGCCCTCATCCGCCTCGTCGAAGAAGCGCAGGCCGTTGGCGACCTGGTAGCGGAGCGTAACGGTGCGCTCCGCGTCCCGCGCGTCGGGCACCCACACCTTGACGCGCACGTCGCGCCCGCGGTGCCGTACGGTGTGCTCGAGTGGCGTCCCGTCCTCGCCCAACACGGCCACCACGTCGAGCAGCAGCGTGTAGTTGAGGCCCTCGGGCGTCACGTAGCGCACGGGGATGTCGCGGTAGATGCCGTTCCACGAGCCGTCGAAGCGGAAGCGGATCGACTCGAGCACGTCCAGCGACCCGTCGCGCCGCACCTCGAGCCGGGCGTCGAACGATTCGATCGAGAGTCGCCGCGTCTGCGCCGCGGATCCGGCCGGCGCGGCCAGCGCCGAGGCCGTCAGCAGCAGGGCCCAGCCCATGAACCCGGCGGCGCGGGCGCGGGCGACGCGGTGTCGGTCGTCCCATCCGGGGAGAAACCGCTCGATCCGTCTCATGGACCCTCCTCGGGTTCGTGGCCGCCACTCCCGTCCACGATCGGCGCCTCGAAGAGCCGCCAGCGGCGGTAAGCGCGCATGCCCATGGCCTGGATGGGTGAGATCATCTGCTCGTTGTCTTCCAGCACCCAGGATGCCTCCGCGCCGGTCGCGCCCGCGGCGCGGCCCCGCCGGTAGACCTCGTGGAGGAACAGCGGCAGGATGCCGCCGCGGCGGAACTGCGGCCGGATGCCCAGCGCCACGAGGCGGCCGAAGTCCACACGCCGCCCTTCGATGAGCAGGCGCGCGATCGACAGCGGCGTGAGCCGCCCGGAGCGGATCTTGTGGAAAACGCGGTTGAGGTCGCGCACCATGAGCAGGAAGCCGGCCGGCTCGTTCTCGACTTCCGCGATGAAGGCGAGATCGGCGTAGAGCACCTGCCGCATCTCCTTTGCCACGAACAGGAACTCCTCCCGCGACATGGGCACGAAGCCCCAGTTGCGCTCCCACGCCTCGTTGTAGATGCGCCAGCAGATGTCTACGTCGGCCTGGAAGTTGCGCATGTCGAGCGTGCGGAAGGTGAAGCCGTGCCGCTCGCGGGCGCGTTCGGCCAGACGGGCGACCCGCTCGGGCACCCGGTCCACTTCGTCCACGGTCAGCTTGAACCCCAGCAAGTCCTTGACCGGGGCGAGGCCGGCGTCGCGGAGCAGGCGCTCGTAGTAGGGAGGATTCCAGGGCGTCTGCAGGACCGGATGTTCGTCGAACCCCTCCACGAGGAGGCCGGCCTCGTAGTTGGTGGAGGGATTCACGGGCCCTCGCAGCGCGTCGAGGCCGCGCTCGGCGAGCCACCCGCGCGCCGCGTCCACGAGCGCCGAGGCCACGTCGCCGTCGTCGACGCACTCGAAAAAGCCGAAGAACCCGGTGCGGTCACCCGCGAAGCGGTTGTGCGCCCGGTTCTCGATCGCCGCGATGCGTCCGAGGGGGCGACCCCGGTCCTCGGCGAGGAACAGGGCGATGTCGGCCTCGCGGTAGAACGGGTGTCGACGGGTGTCGAGCACCTCGTGCACCATGAGCCTGAAGGGGGGCACCCATACGGGATCGCGCAGATTGCCCTCGAGCCGGAAGGGCACGTCCACGAATCGACGCAAACCACGTTTGGTCTCCACGCGCACGATGTTCACGGGCGCTCACCACTCTCTTTCTTGTGTGCAAAGCTTCTTGGTCGACGACCGCCCGGGGAGGGGACGGCCCGTGCGGCGATGCGTCCGGGTGGACGCCGACGTCGAGCGGGCCACGCCTCGCTCAGGTGCTCCCGAAGTCGACCCGGGGCGTCGCGCGTTCCTCGTCGGGGATCTCGAAGAACTCGCGCTCTTTGAAGTTGAAGGCTCGAGCGATGATGTTCGAGGGCACCTGCTGGATGCGCGTGTTGTAGTCGCGCACGACGGCGTTGTAGTAGCGCCGAGCCTTCTGGATGGAGTCTTCGAGCTCGGCGAGCGTGGACTGCAGGTCGCGGAAGCCGCCCGACGCCTTGAGGTCGGGGTAGGCCTCGGCCAGCGCGAACAGCGACTTGAGCGCACCCGCGAGCATGCCTTCGGCGGCGGACTTCTGGGCCGGCCCCTGCGCCTGCATGGCGGCCGAGCGGGCCTGCACGACGCGTTCGAGCGTGTCCTTCTCGTGCCCGGCGTAGCCCTTCACGGTTTCGACCACGTTGGGGATGAGGTCGTAGCGCCGCTTGAGCTGCACGTCGATGTCGGCCCACGCCGCGTCGGCCTGCTCGCGGAGCCGTACCAGGCCGTTGTACAGGGCCGCGCCTCCCACCACGAGCAGGGCGGCGATCGCGAGCTCGAGCATGAACGTCCTCCTGGAGAGCGAGGGATGTGCGGGCCGGGCCGACCCGGCGGCGGGAAGGGGTCGGCGGCCGCTTGCGCCAAGAATAGGCGGCACGCCATCTACGCGCCAAACTGCGGGATCCTTCGCCGCCCCTCGCCGCGGCGCGGGCGCGCCTTTACTTCGGCTCGAAACTTCGGCTACTTTCTCGGACTCAGCGCGCCGAAAGGGCGCGCCAACACACGACAGGTTCATGAGGGCGGCGCCGTACCGTGCCGCCTGAGCGCATCGGGAGATCATCGTGGCGGAGAACAGCTACGACGTCGTTGTCATCGGATCCGGGCCGGGCGGATACGTGGCCGCCATCCGCGGGGCCCAGCTCGGGCTCAACGTGGCCTGTGTGGAGGAAGAAAAGCTGGGCGGGGTATGTCTGAACATCGGCTGCATCCCCACCAAGGCGTTGCTCACCAGCGCGCATCTGGTGGCCGAGACCAAGGACGCCGCCAAGCACGGGATCCAGTTCGGTGAGGTGACCTACGACCTGGGCCCTGCCCAGGAGCGCAGCCGGGCCGTGGCCGATCAGCTCAATAAGGGCGTGGGCCACCTGTTCAAGAAGAACAAGGTCACGCACGTGCAGGGCCGGGGCCGCCTGGCGGGACCCGGCGTGGTCGAAGTGACCGACGCCGACGGTGGCACCACGACCCTGAATGCCCGCAACGTGATCATCGCGACGGGCTCGCGCCCTCGGAGCATTCCGTCGTTCCCGATCGATGAGGAGCGCATCTGGTCGTCGACGGGAGCACTCTACCAGAAGAAGGCGCCCGCCACGTTGGCGATCATCGGCGCCGGAGCCATCGGCATGGAGTTCGCCGATGTCTTCGAGGCCTACGGGACGAAGGTGACCATCATCGAGGCGCTCGACCGCGTCCTGCCCCTCGAAGACGCCGAGGTATCGAAGTTCATGGAGCGCGCCTACAAGAAGCGCGGCATGGACATCCATACGGGCGCGGTCGTCGAGGGTGCCGACGTGGGCAAGAAGGGCGTCACGCTCACCTTCAAGGACCGCGAGGGTGCCGAACACAAGCTCGAGGTGGAGGCGGTGCTCTCGGCCGTCGGGCGGGTGCCCAACACCGAAGACCTCGGCCTC
This sequence comes from Gemmatimonadota bacterium, assembly GCA_003695865.1. Lineage (GTDB taxonomy): Bacteria > Gemmatimonadota > Gemmatimonadetes > Longimicrobiales > Gaopeijiaceae > J028. Next base: position 9,500 of record RFGQ01000217.1, read on the forward strand.
GACACCGTGGGCGTCGCCACCGATGAGCGCGGCTTCATTCAGGTGGATCCCCACCTGCGCACCAACGTCGAGGGCATCTACGCCATCGGCGACTGCGCGGGCCGCCAGCTGCTGGCGCACAAGGCCTCGCACGAGGGCATCGTCGCGGTCGAGACGATCGCCGGCGTCAGCCATCACACGGTCGACTACGGCAACATTCCCAACTGCACGTACTGCGAGCCCGAGGTCGCGTCGGTGGGGTTCACCGAAGACCAGGCCCGCGAGGCCGGCTACGACATCGAGGTGGGCAAGTTCCCCTGGGTGGGCAACGGCCGCGCTCTGGCCGGCGGGCACGCCGAGGGGTTCGTGAAGGTCATTCGCGACAAGCAGTACTCCGAAATCCTCGGCGCGCACATCGTGGGTCCGCACGCCACCGAACTGATTGGCGAGTTTGTGATCGGCCGGCACCTGGAGTCGACCGTCGAAGAGATCGATCACGCCATTCACCCGCATCCGACCCTCTCCGAAGCGCTCGCCGAAGGCGCGCTCGCGGCGCTGGGTCGGCCCATTCACATCTGAGGAGACGCGGTCGGAGGTGCCGGCCGGGTGGCGGACCGACGTCGGTCCGCACCGGCCGCCACCGCGTCACCACCTGGGAGTGATCCAACCACCGGTGAGCCAGACCATGGCCGACGCGGCCCTGCCCGACGAAGTGCGCCCCGCCCCCCGCACCTGGTCCGACGACGAAGAAGAAGCCCTGCGCCTGTGGATCGCACTGGCGCGCTGCTACCTGAGCTTTTCGCGGGTGGTGAGCGCCAAGGTGGCCGACTACGGGCTCACGACGGCCCAGTTCGGCGTCCTCGAGGCACTGCACCATGTGGGCCCGTTGTCGCTGGGTGAACTGGCCGACAAGCTGCTGGTCACCGGCGGGAACGTCACCTACGTGATGGATCGACTGGAGGGCATGGGTCTGGTGCGACGCGAGCGCTCCGCCGAGGACCGCCGGGTGATCACCGCGCATCTGACGGCCGAAGGCCGGACGCTCGTCGCCGAGGTCTTTCCCGACCACGCCGCCTTCATCCGCGAACTCGCCTCGGTGCTCGAGCCCGAGGAGTGCGACGAGCTACGCCGGCTGCTCAAGAAGCTCGGAAAGTCGGTCGCGGCCCGCAGCTGACGTCGCGCGGGTGCCCGACGATCCTCAGGCCCCCGCTTCTTCGGCGAGGGTATGCTCGAGGCCGCGGATGCGCAGCACCCGCACCAGCGCCTCACCGATCTTGTTGTTGGGTGTCGACGCGCCGGCCGTGATGCCGAGCTCGAAGGGTCCCTCGGGGAGCCAATCGCTCTCGACCGTCTCCGGGGCGTGCGGATCGAGCAGGGGCTTGTGGCGGATCGTGCCGGCCTCGATGTCGATGCAGGACGCGTCCTCGATGTGAAACGTGCGGGTATAGCCGCGGCACAGGTGAGCCAGGTGGTTCGTGTTCGACGAGTTGTAGCCGCCGATCACGATCATCACGTCGGGCGCACCCTCTTCCATCATCTCTTTGACGGCGTCCTGCCGCTCCTGCGTGGCCGAGCAGATCGTACCGAAGCTGCGGAAGTTCTCGGCCGCGTAGGCCTCGCCGTGCGCTTCGATCATCGCCTGCTGCAGCCGGGCTCCGATGGCCAGGGACTCGTTGGCGAGCATCGTGGTCTGGTTGGCCACGCCGATACGACGCAGGTCGCGGTCGGGGTCGAAGCCGGGTGAAGCCTTCTCGCCGAAGCGCTCCAGAAACGCCTCGCGGCTGAGGGCTCCGGGCGCCCCGGTGATATAGTCGCAGACCATCTCGGCCTCGGCCATGTCACGCACGATGAGGTACTTGCCGTTCGGGTGCTTCGTGGCCTGGGATGCAGTGGCCCGCGACTCTTCGTGGTGGTGTTTGCCGTGAATGATGGCCGTGAACCCGTCCCGGGCGTACGACTCGACGCGCTTCCACACGAGGAGCACCGAGCCGCAGGTCGTGTCGACGAGCACGCACCCGATCCTGGAGAGCTCTTCGAAGTCGGCGCGCGTGACTCCGAAGGCGGGCATGATGACCACGTCTTCGGGGCGCACCTGGCTGAAGTCGAAAGTGCCGTTCTCGTCGGGGTAGAGGAACTCGATCCCCATTTCCCGCATGCGCTGGTTCACGTGCGGGTTGTGGATGATCTCGCCGACCAGGAGGAGGCGCTTGTCGGGGAACTTGTGACGGGTCTCGTACGCGTAGTCGATGGCCCGATCGACGCCGTAGCAGAAGCCGAACTCCTGCGCCAGGCGCACGGTCACGTCGCCGAACACGTCCCGGTAGCCACGCGAGCGGATGCGCTCCACGAGCCCGGAGTGGTACTCCGAATCGATCAGCGGCTGGACCTCGGCCTTGAGGCCGAACCCCTTGCGAAAGTAGGTCTGCTCCATCGTCCTGCCTGCGTGCGGGCCGGGCGGTCCGGTCTCGTCCCGGGAGTCGGGTGCCGGGCGGCGGCGCTGTGGACGTTCGTCCCCGGACTTCTCACCCGCGGCGCGCGTCGTGGGTTCCTGAGGCGATAAGGAAACCAAACCGTGGGGGGCGAGCAAGCGTCGCTGGGGGGGGAGGCCGGCGTGGCCCGGCGGACGAGTGGCCGGGCCGTGCGGCCTGCGGAGCACTCGGGCCGCGCCCGGGTAGCATGCCGCATGACGCTTCTCGGCCGGCTCGCGCTGCTCTTCGTACTCGTCCCGTTGCTCGAACTCGCCCTGTTGGTCCGGCTCGGACAGTGGGTGGGGTTCTGGCCCACGATCGGGCTCGTCCTGTTCACGGGCGTCACGGGTGCGTGGCTCGCGCGCCTCGAGGGCCTGCGCGCGCTGTGGCGGGTGCGCACCGAGCTCGCCCGGGGCCGCATCCCGGCGCAGGCGGCGCTCGACGGCGTCTCGATCCTCGTCGGGGGTGCCTTTCTTCTGACTCCTGGCATCGTCACGGACCTGGCCGGGTTCGGCCTGCTCTTTCCTCCCACGCGGCGGTGGGTGCAGGAGCGGGTGCGCCGTCGCCTGGTGGAAGGGATCGAGCGAGGCACGATCCGCATGACGGTCGTGGGGGCTCCGCCGTGGAGCGCCGGGAGCGACTTCGCCGGCTTCGGGTCGGGGGCGGCCGACATCGTCGACGCCGTCGTCGTCGACGTGGTCGACCCGTCGAACCCCGAACCGCCGGACCGCGTTCTCGATGCGGATCGTTCCGACTGAGCGGAATCCGCGCGGCTCTTGAGCCTTTTCGGACTTGCCCCTAAGCTATTCCGTCCCTTCCGGCCGCCGCCGGGTCGAGGAGCACGCTCCCGGTCGCGGCCATTCGCTCGGCCATCGGCGCCCGGGCCACCCGGCCCCCGCACCAGGCGCCGACCGGCGGGCGACCTACGCTGGAGCACGCATGAGCCAGGCACCGGAGTTTCTTCGCCGGCTGCTCGACGCCAGGGGCCCCTCGGGCTTCGAGGTGCGGGCGGCACGCGTGTGGCGCGACGAGGCTGCCTCGTTCGCCGACGCGGTCGATGTCGACATCCACGGCAACAGCATCGCTACGATCCATCCGGACGGGTCACCGCGCGTGATGTTCGCCGGCCATATCGACGAGATCGGCCTGCAGGTGACGCACATCGACGAGAACGGCTTTCTCTACATCGACGAGATCGGGGGTTGGGACCCCCAGGTCGTGGTCGGCCAACGCGTGGCCGTACTGGGCCGTGAGGGTGACGTGCCCGGCGTCGTGGGCAAGAAGGCCATCCACCTGCTCACACCGGAAGAGCGCACCAAGGCGACCAGGGTGAAGCAGCTCTGGGTGGACGTGGGAGCCGGCTCGACCGAGGAGGTCGCCGGGCTCGGGATCCGCGTGGGCGACCCCATCGTGCTCGACGCCGGACTCGTCGAGTTGGCCGGCGACCGGGTGGCGAGCCGCGCGATCGACGACCGCATCGGGGCGTACGTGGTGCTCGAGGCGCTCCGCCTGCTCGCGCAGGACCCGCCCGCCGCGGCCGTGATGGCCGTTGCGACCGTCCAGGAAGAGATCGGCGCCTACTCGGGCGGCGGCGCGCGCGCCTCGGCCTTCGCGCTCGAGCCCGATGTGGCGATCGCCGTCGATGTCACCTTCAGCACCGACGTGCCCGACATCGAGAAGAAGGAGCTCGGCGACCACAAGCTGGGAGGCGGACCCGTGCTGAGCCGGGGTTCGGCGGTCCATCCGGTGGTGTTCGACCGCCTCGTACAGGCCGCCGAGGAGGAGGGCATTCCCTTCACGATCCAGGCCGCGCCCAAGGCCACGCGCACCGATGCCGACGCCATCTTCCTGACCCGCGGAGGCGTGGCGACCGGGCTCGTGTCGATCCCCAACCGCTACATGCATTCGCCCAACGAGGTCGTGAGCCTGAGCGATGTCGAGCGGGCGGCCCAACTCCTTGCCGCGTTCGTGCGGCGCCTCGAACCGGGCGTGGATCTGACGCCTCGTTGACCTCGAAATCCACCTTTCCGCCGGCCGTATGATGGGCGGCCCAGCAGCGGTCGGTGCGGTCTCGAGACCTGGCGCCGTGCTGGTCCTGCGCGTGCACCGCGGCTCGGTGAAGCGCGGCGGCGGCGAGCCGGCCCACGCCGCGTCCGTAAGGCCACGAAAACGGCCGAGGTTAAGATCGCTTGACCTTTGCGGGCCCGCTCCCTACCCTTCGCGGTCCGGCGAGGTCGGCCGCGGCGGGGCGCGGTCCGACATCTCGTAGACTCCGGCCGGACAAGGGATTGCGCCTGACGAGCACCGTCCCGTGGTTCCGGCGGCGGAACGGAGGCCCGACTCACAGCCATAGTCAGATCGGACTACTGCATGTTCGAAGCGAGCGAAGTGATCCGAGAGATTCAGGAACTTCGTGAAGAGGGGTTCCTCTCCGACGCGCTGCTGCGGCGCGCCGTGCGGCGCATCCACGCCGCGGACGATCGCTTCGACTGGGTCGGCGTCTACCTGCTCAACGAGGCCGGCGACGAGCTGTGGTTGCACAACTACGTGGGCTCGCCCACCGAGCACTCGCGCATCGCGGTGGGCGCGGGCGTGTGCGGGACGGCCGTGGCCGAAGGCGCGAACCAGATCGTCGGTGACGTGACGGCCATCGACAACTACATCGCGTGCGATCCGCACGTGCGCTCCGAGATCGTCGTGCTCATCCGCTGCGGGGAGCAGATCTTCGGTCAGATCGACATCGACAGCCGCGAGCCCGACGCGTTCACCGAGGACGACGAGCGCGAGTTGCAGGCGATCGCCGACGTGCTGGGCGACCAGATCGCACTGGAGCGGGTCTGACCCGCCAGGGCATTCTCGCCCCCCACGCCCCATGAGGCCGCGCGCCGTTCTGGCCGACAACCCGGGGCCGTTCACGCTCTCGGGGACGGTCACTTACGTGGTGGGCCGGCGCGACGTGGCCGTCGTCGACCCGGGCCCCGACCTCGAACGGCACCGGCAGCGCCTGGTCGAAGCCGTGGCGGACGCCGAGCGCGTCCGGATTCTGCTGACCCATCACCATGCCGACCACGCGGGCGGCGCGGCAGCCCTGGCCGCCGCCCTGGGCGCACCCCTTCTGGGCGAGGGGCATCCCGACGCCGATCCGCTGCCCGACGGAGCCGCGGTCGAGACCGACCAGGGACGCCTCGTGGCGCTCGCCACGCCCGGGCACGCGGAGCGGCACCTCTGCTTCCACTGGCCCGACGCCCGGGCGGTGTTCGTGGGCGACCTCGTTCTGGGGATCGGCGACACCACCTGGGTCGGCGAGTACCCGGGCGCGGTGGCCGACTACCTGGCTTCGCTCGCGCGCCTACGTGCGCTCGAGCCGGCGGTGCTCTACCCAGCGCACGGTCCCCCGCTCGAGGACGCGGCCGCGGCCATCGATCGCTACGAGGCGCACCGCAGGGAGCGGATCGCGCAGGTCGAGCGCGCTCTGGCCGACGTCCCGTCGGCCGACGTGGACGAGCTGGTGCGGCGCGTGTACGGCAAGCGGGTGCCACCCGGTCTCGAGGCCGCCGCGCGGGCTTCCGTACGGGCCATTCTGGACTTTCTGGGGCGGGACGCGTAGACCTTCTTCCCGTGCCCGAACCCCTCCCCGAAGCCGTGCTCGCCGACCTGCGGCGGATCGTGGGCGTCGATGCCGTGATCGACGACCCGGGCCGTCTGTTGGCTTACGAATCGGACGGCCTGACGGCGTATCGCCGACCCCCCAGCGCGGTGGTGCTGCCGGCCGATACGGCTCAGACCGCGCGGGTGGTGGCGGTGCTGGCGGGCGCGGGGGTGCCCATCGTGCCGCGCGGTGCCGGAACGGGACTGTCGGGCGGCGCGCTCGCTCCGCCCGAGGGCGTGATCGTCGGCACCGCGCGCATGAACCGCATCCTTCAGCTCGACGCGCCCAACCGGCGCGCGGTCGTGCAGCCGGGGGTGGTGAACCAGCACCTCAGCGACGCGGCCCGCCCCTACGGACTGTACTACGCCCCCGATCCGTCGTCGCAGACCGCGTGCACGATCGGCGGCAACGTGGCAGAGAACTCGGGAGGGCCCCACTGCCTCAAGTACGGGGTGACCTCGCGCTACGTGACGGGGGTGACGGTGGTGCGCTCCGACGCCTCGGTGGTGGCGCTCGGCGGCATGGGCCGCGAGCCCGGCGGCTACGACCTGGTGGGTCTGTTCGTCGGCTCGGAGGGCTGCTTCGGCATCGCGACCGAGATCGAGGTGCGTCTGAGCCCGTTGCCTCAGGGTGTGCGCACGCTATTGGCCCTGTTCAACCGCATCGAGGACGCGGGCCACGCGGTGAGCTCGATCGTGGCCGACGGGCTGCTGCCCGCCGCGCTCGAAATCGTGGACGGCGAGACCATCCGGGCCGTGGAGGCGAGCGCCTACGCCGCCGGCTACCCCACCGACGTGGACGCGGCGCTCGTGATCGAGTTCGACGGGGTCGACGCGGCGCTCGACGCCCAGGCCGAGCGCGCCGACGTGCTGTGCCGTCAGGCCGGGGCCCGGGACGTGCGCCGCGCCCGCGATCCCGTGGCGCGCCAGCGCCTGTGGCAGGGACGCAAGAAGGCCTTCGGCGCCATGGGCCGCATCGCCTCGGACCTGCTCGTCCAGGACGCCACCGTGCCGCGCTCTCGCCTGCCCGAAGTGCTCGGCCGCATCCGCGAGATCGCACGGCACTACGATCTGCGCGTGGCGAACGTCTTCCACGCCGGGGACGGCAATCTGCATCCCAACATCCTCTTCGACCGCACGAACGAGGACGAGGTCGCGCGGGTGGAGTCGGCCTCGAAGGCCATCATGCGCGTGTGCGTCGACGCCGGAGGCACGATCACGGGCGAGCACGGGGTGGGGCTGGACAAGCGCGCCTACATGAGCCTGGTGCACGGGCCCGAGGAACTGCGCACCCAGGCTGCGGTGAAGGCGGTGTTCGATCCCACCGGGCTGATGAATCCGGGCAAGGTGGTGCCGTGAGCGGCGGCGTGGCGCAGGAGCTGCGGCGCATGCTGGCCGACGACCAGGTGATCGACGGGCTCGCGGCCGAACCGTGGGCGGTGTGCGACCGGGTGCCGCAGGCGGTGGCGTTTCCGGGCAGCGAGAGCGAGTTGGCGGGCGTGCTGGAGCGCGCCTCGGCCGAGGGCTGGACGGTCGCGCCGGCCGGCCGCGCCACCTGGCTCTTCGCGGGGCACCCGCCGCGCGGCATCGATGTGGTGGTGAGCCTGAAGCGCCTGGAGCGCGTGTTGGAGTACGAGCCGGCCGATCTCACCGTCACGGTCGAGGCGGGGGTGGGCCTCGACGTGCTGGCGGCGCGTGTGCGCGAGCACCGGCAATGGCTGCCGCTCGATCCGGCGGGGTCGCCCCGCGGCACGCTCGGCGCCACGCTGGGGACGGCGTCCTGGGGCCCGCTCGAGGCGGGCTTCGGGCGGCCCCGCGACCAGGTGCTGGGCGCCCGCATCGTGACCGGCGACGGCCGGGTGCTCGCGCTGGGCGGGCGGGTCGTGAAGAACGTCGCGGGCTTCGACGTGCTGCGGGCCCAGGTGGGCGCGTGGGGCACCCTGGGCGTGCTGACCTCGGCGACGGTGCGGCTCCATCCGCTTCCCGAGGCCGACCGCACCCTGCTCTTCACCGCGCCCGCCAAGGAAGAACTGGTCTCGCTGGCCCGCGCCCTGGCGTGCGCACCGGTGCCGGTCGCGGCGCTCGAGCTGATGGCGCCCGGCGAACGCGACACGGGGGCCACGGTCTCGGTGCTCGCCGCGCGCCTGCTGGGTACGCGGGACGAGATCGAAGGCCTGCATCGCGCCCTCGCTACGACGGTTCCCGGCGCGCAGCCGCGTCTGCTCGAGGGAGAGGCGTCGGCCGCGCTGTTTCGCAACATGGCGGCCGTGGAGGACGGCGCGCAGTTCGTGGTGCGCCTGAGCGCCCTACCCGACCGCCTGGGCTGGCTCTTCGAGCAGGCCGACCGTCTGGCCGGCCTCTCGCACGAGGCGGTGGGCTTCGGCGCGCGTGTCACGGCGCACGTCGCGGCGGGTACCGTGCGCGTGATCGTCGCGGTGCTCGAGCGTTCGCCCGGATGGGTCGAGCGCACGATCACGCGCCTGCGCCGGGTACGCGAGGAGCTGGCGGCCGACGGCGGCACCCTGGTCATCACGCGCGCGCCGCCCGAGCTTGTATCGGATGTGGGGGCCTGGGGTATCGATCCGGGCACCGACCCTCTCATCCGGGGTCTGAAGCAGCATTTCGATCCGGCGGGCATCCTGTGCCCGGGGCGCATGGAGGTCGTATGAGGTCTGAAGCCGGCATCACGCGGGCGTCGGAGTCGCGAACGGCGGAGCCCGGGGGCGAGGCATCGCGGAGGGTGAAGCCGGAGCCCGCGGCGCCCACGGCCCACGGCCCGGTCGACGCTCCCGCGGCGCCCGCTGCGGAGCCGCATGTGCGGCCCGATCCGCTCACCCGGGCCGGCATCCGCGCCTGCACGCCCGACGAGGTGCGGGCGGCGGTGGCCGAGGCGCGCGGCGTGCAGAGCGCCTGGGCGGCACTTCCGCTGCGCGAGCGTGCGCGTCGCATGGACGTGCTGCGCCGGGTGTTGGGCCGCCGCGGCGACGACATCGCGAGGGTCGTGCACGAAGAGACGGGCAAGCCGCTGGCCGAGGCGCTCGCCGAGGTGGTCGTGATCGCCGACGTGCTCGGGTTCTACGGCCGTCACGCCCGGCGCGTGCTGGGTGCGCGGCGCGTGGGGACCGGCTGGCTCGTCGGCAAGACGGCACGGGTCGAGCGGGAGCCCTTCGGCGTGGTGGGCGCGATCACGCCCTGGAACTATCCGTTCATCCTCACGATGGATGCGGTGGCGGCGGCGCTCTACGCGGGCAACGCCATCGTGCTCAAGCCCTCGGAGTACACGCCCCGCTCCGCGTTGATCATCGAGGAACTGGCGCGCGAGGCAGGGCTTCCCGCCGGCCTGGTGCGGGTGGTGCCGGGCGGCGGCGAAGCCGGCCAGGCGCTGGTGAGTGCGGGTGTGGACAAGCTGTTCTTCACGGGCAGCACCGAGACCGGCCGCCGCGTGATGGCGGCCGCCGCCGAGACGCTCACCCCCGTCGGGCTGGAGCTGGGCGGCAAGGACCCGGCCATCGTCTTGGAGGACGCGGACCTCGACAGGACGGCGGCGGGCCTGGCCTACGGCGCCTTTTTCAACGCCGGCCAGACCTGCGTGTCGACCGAGCGCGTCTACGTGGTCGAGGCCGTTCACGATGCCCTGGTCGAGCGCCTGGTGGCCGAGGCGAGCCGGCTCACGGTGGGAGCGGAAGGCGACTACGACATCGGGCCGATGGTGACCGACTTCCAGGTGGACATCGTCGAGGCGCAGGTGCGCGATGCGCTCGCCAGAGGAGCGCGCGTCGAAATCGGTGGCGAGCGGGCGCCCGACGACACCCGCATCTTTCAGCCCACCGTGCTCACGGGTGTCGACCACACGATGGCCGTGATGACCGAAGAGACGTTCGGTCCGCTGCTCCCGGTCATGCGGGTGCGGGACGAGGACGAGGCCGTACGCCTCGCCAACCAGACGCCCTACGGGCTGTTCGCGTCGGTGTGGACCGGCAACCTGGCACGCGGCCGGAGGGTGGCAGCGCGTCTGAGGGCGGGCGGCGTGTCGATCAACGACACGCTGAGCCATTACGCCGTGCCCGGCCTGCCCATGGGCGGCACGGGCGCCTCGGGCTTCGGGCGGCGGCGCGGAGAGGCCGGGCTCGAAGAGATGAGCCGGCCGCGCGCGGTGCTCGAGCACCGCGTGGGGCTGCGCCGCGAACTGTGGTGGTTCCCCTACCGGGCACGGACCTCGCGCATCGTACGTGCGCTTCTGCAGGTCGTAGCGGGCAGCGGGGTGGGCCGCTTCGTGCGCGCCCTGCGCGCGCTGCGGGGCGAGGGGCGGTGAACGAAGCCGGACTGCTTCCCTGCGTCCACTGCGGGTTCTGCCTTCCGGCCTGTCCCACCTACACGCGGCTGGGCGACGAGAACGACTCGCCGCGCGGCCGGCTGCACCTCATGCGTGCGGTCACCGAAGGGCGGCTCGACCCGGCGGCCGACGCCTTCCAGATGCACATCGACCGCTGCCTGGGCTGCCGCGCGTGCGAGGCCGTGTGCCCTTCGGGCGTGGCCTACGGGGCGCTGCTCGAAGAGGCTCGCATCGTGGCGGTGCGCGCCCGGCGTCGGCCGCTCGGGCAACGTCTGCTGCTGCGCGTGTTCCGCAGCCCAGTACTCACCGAGTGGTTCATGGGGCTGGGCCGCATGCTACGGGCCAGCGGGCTCGCCCGTCTGGGCGCGCGGGTGCTGCCCGCCGCCAGGCGGCTTCACGGAGCGCGCCTGGGGCTCGCGATGCTGGCCGCCAGCTCAGAGGCGCGCGTGGACCGCTGGCCCGCGGGCGCCCGCGACCTGGACGAGCACGACCCGCACTGGACCCCGCCTGCCCGGCGCCGCCGGGTGGCCGTGCTGATCGGCTGCGTGCAGGCGGGGCTATTCGAACGCGTAAACGATGCCACGGCACGCACGCTCGCGGCGAACGGCTACGAGGTGGTGCCGGTACCCGACCAGATGTGCTGCGGGGCGCTGCACGCGCACGCCGGCGAACGCGACGTGGCCCGCGCCATGGCGCGGCGCAACATCGATGCGTTCGAAGCCGCCGGCGTGGACGCGATCGCCGTGAACGCGGCAGGGTGCGGCGCACAGTTGCGCGACTACGGGCACCTGCTGGACGACGATCCGGTATGGCGGCATCGGGCGCGCCACATCGCCTCGATCGCACGCGACGTCACCGAGCTGCTCGCCGAGGTCGGACCGCGCCCCGGAGCCCCCGTGCCCGAGACGGTCACCTACGACGCGCCCTGCCACCTGCTGCACGCGCAGGGGGTGGACGAGGCCCCCCGCCGCGTGCTGGCCGCGGTGCCCCAGCTTCGCGTCGTGGCGCTGGAGGGCGAACACGAGTGCTGTGGAGGTGCGGGCATTTACGGCCTCACCCACGCCGAACTCGGCGAGGCGATCGGCCGCGACAAGGTCGACGCCGTGCTCCGTACGGGCGCGCGGGCGGTCGTGACCGGCAACCCCGGCTGCATCATGCAGATCGGGGCCGGGCTGCTGATGCGCGGCGAGTCACCCCGTGCCGTTCATCCGGTCGAGGTGCTCGACGAGAGCTATCGGCGGGCCGGCTACTACGACGCGCGCGTCGAAGACGGCTCCCTGTGGCCGGCCGGCGTCGTGCGTGCGCCCACCGCCAAGGGTGCTCCTCGGCGGGCCGCCGGCGGGGGGAGCGGCGAATGAGCGGCGGGAGCGGGCCGGGAGCGGTCGAGCACGTCGCCCCGCGTGCGCTCACCTGGCTCACCGCCCGGCGCGACGAGATGGTCTCGCTGCTGCGCGAGCTCGCGCGCATGGAGTCGCCCTCGCGCGATGCCGGGGCGCAGCGCCCCATCCAGCAGGCGTTCGCCGACGCGCTCGGCGAGCTCGGCTTCGAGGCCCGCGTGGAGCCCGGCAGCGAGACCGGGGGTGCCCTGGTGGCAACCGGGCCCGGGTGGAGGGAAGGCGAGCCCTGCCAGCTCCTGCTCGGGCACACCGACACGGTGTGGCCCCTCGGCACGCTGGCCGACATGCCCGTAGACCTCGACGAGGACGCCGGCGTGCTGAGAGGCCCCGGCGTGTTCGACATGAAGGGCGGATTGGTGATCGGGCTCTACGCGCTGCGCGCGCTCGCCGCGCTGGGTGTGGAACCCCGCGTGCCCGTGGCGGCGCTGTTCAACGCCGACGAAGAGATCGGCAGCCCCGAGAGCGAGCCGCTGGTCGTGGCGTGGGCCGGCCGCGCGTCGCGCGTCTTCGTGCTCGAGCCGGCGCTGGGGGAGGAGGGGCTGCTCAAGACGAGCCGACGGGGCGTGGGCCAGTTCCGGGTGCGCGTGCGGGGGCGGGCCGCCCATGCCGGACTCGACCCGGGCAAGGGCGCCAGCGCGATCGAAGAGCTGGCCCATGTGGTGCTGGCATTGCACGCGCTGTCCGACGCCGCGGCCGGAATCAGCGTGAACGTGGGGGAGATCCGGGGCGGCACGCGCCCGAACGTGGTGGCCGCCGAGGCCGAAGCGGTCGTGGACGTGCGGGTCTCGACCCGGGATCAGGCGCGAGAGATCGAGGCGCGGGTACGGGCGCTCACCGCGACCGTGCCCGGGACGCGCCTCGAGATCGAGGGGGGCGTGGACCGCCCGCCCATGGAGTTCGACGCGGGGGTGCAGGCCCTGTGGGGCGCGGCCCAAGCGGGGGCGCGGGCCATGGGGGTGGGGCTGGGCCACGGCATGTCCGGGGGCGCCTCGGATGGCAATCTGACCTGCCGGTACGCCCCTACCCTGGAC